>NZ_JBIEIS010000001.1:265274-466036 GCF_043496855.1 Nonomuraea sp. JJY05 | reverse complement strand
TGGAAGCGCGGTAACGTGTGGAGCTGACCGGTACTAATAGGCCGAGGACTTGACCACAAAGCAGACTTTTCTAGTCGTTGCTCGCGTCCATTATGTGATTCTGAGACAGCAAGTGGCTGTTTCAAGAGGTTACGGCGGTTATGGCGGGAAGGAAACACCCGGTTACATTCCGAACCCGGAAGTTAAGCTTCTCTGCGCCGATGGTACTGCACTCGGGAGGGTGTGGGAGAGTAGGTCGCCGCCGGACAATTTTTGAGGGGGTTCGACGCCTTGGGCGTCGGACCCCCTTTTTTTTTGTGCTCAATGAGTGCCGAGCGTGGCGGCCGCGACCACGAGGAGCATCGTTCCGGAGACGGCCGAGATCCGGCGGGCGGCCTTCGGGGTCCGCGTCAGGGCGTGGCTGGCCCGTGCCGTGGCCAGGGCTATCAGGCCGTACAGGACGGCGCAGTTCGCGACGTGGAGCAGGCCGAGTGCGGCGAGCTGGAAACCCAGGGGGATGCTCGTCTCCGTGGAGATGAACTGGGGCATCAGCGACAGATAGAGCAGCACGCCCTTCGGGTTGAGCAGGGCCGTGAGCATGCTCTGTCGCAACACCCTGCCCGTGGGCTGCGGGGCCGCGCCCGGGACGGGGGTGCCGGGCTTCCTGAGTGACGCCAGGGTCTTGATCGCCAGGAAGACCAAGTATGCGGCGCCGGCGTACCGCATCGCGGGCAACGCGGCGGGGACCGCGCGAAGTGCGGCGGCCAGGCCGGCGGCGGCCAGGATGGTGTGCACGGTGTAGCCCGAGCAGATCCCCGCCACCGCCGTGAGGCCGGTGCGGCGGCCCTGTCCGAGCGAGCGGGCCATGACGTAGAGCATGTCGGGCCCCGGCGTGAAGATCAGCAGCAGGTCCATGCCCAGGAAGAGCACCAGCAGCCGGATATCCATGAAAACCACCTCCTCATCGGGACGGTAGTAAAGGAGGGGTGGCACACGATGGCCTATTTGTGCTGCTTCGCGCAGTGGGGTGGCAGGATATTGCGGTGTGGACAGGATTGACCGCAGGATCCTCCAGGAGCTGCAGCGGGACGGGCGGCTGAGCAACACCGAGCTGGCCGACCGGGTCGGACTCACACCGTCACCGTGCCTGCGCAGGGTGCGGCAGTTGGAGGAGTCCGGCGTCATCCGCGGCTACCGGGCGCTGGTAGACGGAGACGCGGTGGGACGGGGCTTCCAGGCGTTCGTCACCGTGGTGATGAGGTACGAGGATCACGACACGGTGGCGGAGTTCGAGCGGCAGGTGGCGGGCATGCCGGAGGTGGTGGAGGCGCACCGGCTGTTCGGCGACCCGGACTTCCTGCTGCGGGTGGCGGTGGCGGATCTGGCGGCATATGAGCGGTTCTACTCCGAGACGCTCTCCGGGCTGCCGGGGGTGGCGCAGGTGACGTCGCACCTTGCGATGAAGGCCGTGAAACCGGACACGGGGCTACCGCTGGAGGCTTGAGGCCCGACGCGCGCACGGCTGGGCTGCCGTCGTGCGAGGGCGAGGTCGTGCAGGGCACCGGCGTCGCACACGTCACATGGCATACGCACGGCTGGTCCGCGCCGCGTGGGCCGCGTGGGCCGCGATGGCCGTCGCGCGGTTGGGTCGCCGTGGGCGTCGGGTGGCTGGTCCGCGTCGCGTAGGTCGCTGTGGGCGTCGCGCGGGTGGTCCGCGTCGCGTAGGTCGCTGTGGGCGTCGGGTGGCTGGTCCGCGTCGCGTAGGTCGCTGTGGGCGTCGCGCGGGTGGTGCATGTCGCGTGGGTTGTGATGGCTGTCGGGCGGCTGGTCCTCGTCGCGTGGGCCGTGCACATCTCGTACATCGCTGTGGGCGTTGCGTGGCTGGTGCGCGTCTCGGGCGACGGTCTGGGTGTCGTGTCCGACTTCACCTAAGGGGTCAGAGTGCGTCGGTGTAGGCCTTGGCCAGGCGTTCCATGACGCTCGGGCCGTCCCGTTCCGGCGGTGGGGCGCCGAGGTGGATGGTCCGCAGCTCGGCCATGAACTCGTTCCACAGCTCCGGCCCGCCGGCGGCGAGCAACTCCGCTCGCACCCGCAGCCGCTTCGTGGTCGGGCGGTGGCGCAGGCCCCAATCGCCGAGCTGCGCGAAGACCGGCACCAGCTGGATCGACGCCTCGGTCAGGCTGTAGGCGGCCCGCCGTCCCGGCCCCGCGTCCTCGCGGGTCAGCAGGCCCGCGTTCACCAGGCGCTTCAGCCGGTCGGCCAGGATGTTGGAGGCGATCCCCTCCTCCGAGCCGGCGAGCAGCTCCCTGAAGTAGCGCCGGCTCCCGAACATCACGTCCCGCAGCACGAGCAGGCTCCAGCTGTCACCGAACGCCTCGACCGCGGCATTGATCGGGCAACCCGAACGCGCCGGCTCCGCCAACTCGCACCTCACCTCCGAACCGGTTACAATCTACCATCAGGTGCCCTAGCGTGAGCCTACCGATTGCAAATCGCAAGCAGATGCAGGAGGCAACGGATGGGCGACACCGAGCCGCAAACCGCGGGCGGAAAGGTGCTCTGGCACTTCACGATGTCGCTGGACGGGTTCGTGGCGGGGCCGAACCACGAGATGGACTGGATGGTCGGGGCCTCGTTCCGTCCCGGCCTGGTCGATGAGTACGCCGAGACCACGGGGGCCGTGCTGGGAGGCCGAGACGGCTGGGACCGGTACCCGGATCCCGGCGGCATCTACGGCGGCGCCTGGAAAGGGCCGCTCTTCGTGCTCACCCACCACCCCGAGGACGCGACCCCCGTCGACGGAGTCACGTTCCTGAGCTGCGACCCGGCCGAGGCGGTGCGGATCGGGCTGGAGGCGGCCGGGGGCAAGAACCTTGAAGTGTTCTCTTCGACCATCGGCCGTCAGCTGCTCGAACGGGGACTGATCGACGAGATCGACCTGCACATCGCGCCGGTCCTGCTGGGAGAGGGCATCCGGCTGTACGACAACCCCGGCGGCGAGCCGATCCGCCTTCACCGGATGGGGGAAGGCGACCCCGTGGCGGTCGTGAACGTGCGTTACCGGCCCGCCGTAACGGCGGAGCTCCCCGAATAGGCGGGCCGCAGCCGTGCCCCCGGGGAGTGGTGGCACGGCTGCGGACCGGTCTTACTTGGGCAGGACCAGGAGGGCGTCGCCGACGCCGCGCTCCACGCCGTCCGAGGGCCGGTTGACCAGCTTGTTGCCGACCACCATGGCCGTCGAGCCGCCCCCGTCCAGGTTGATGGCCTGCGTGGCCCCCAGCCACCGCATGAACTGGGCCGCCTCGTGGAAGTTCGCCCCGACGGTCACTCCCGGGCTGCGGCCGTCGATGGTGGCGATGATGAGGCTGCCGTTCCTCGTGGTGCCGAGGAGGGTGCGCGGGTGGCGGCGCAGGATCATGTTGACGGAGTCGTGGCCGTCCTGCTTGGCCATGATCTTCACCTTGCCGTTCCGCACGAGGCCGACGCTGCCCGCGATCACGTTGAGGTCCGGGGTCAGCGGGAGCGCCTTGCGGGTACGCAGGTCCACGACCTTGGTGTCGACCTTGACCGTCCAGTCCTGGAAGGCGTGCTCGTTGAGCCAGTCGGCGGCCAGGCCGTTGCCGTGCAGCACCCGCGTCCCGGCGGCCACCGCGGCGCCCGATGCGCGGAGGCCGACGACCTTGCCGTTGGCGTCGAGGACGGCGTCGGTCCCCCCGGTGGGCGTCTTGGCGCCCCACTCCTCGGTGTAGAGCACCAGCTCGTCCGTCGTGACGGCCCGGTTGACGCCGTTGACCTCGGTCTTCTGCCCGTCCTGCGAGGTGGCGGTGACGGTGGTCCTCAGCTCGGTGATCTTGGCCGTACGGCCCTTGAGCACGACGGCCGAGCGGCCGGGGACGGCCTCGCTGAGCAGCTTGCCCTTGACCACGGACGCGCCGACGGGCTCGCCGCGCAGCGCCTTGTCGGTGTGGATGTTGAAGAAGCCGCCGTTGACGCCGACCAGCGCGTTCTGGGCCTTGGCCATGGACGAGACGGTCTCCCGCTTGGCCACGCTGGTGCCGAGCGAGGCCGCGAACGAGCCGCCGAACGCCCTGGGGTCGATCATCACGACCTTGACGTCCCAGGGGCCGGTGGTCTTGAGCCCGTCGTCGCCGAGGTAGTCGACCTTGACCTTCAGCCCGGCTTCCTTGAGCTTCTTGGCGGTCTCCTCGGCCTTCTTCTTGTCATCGAGGGACCAGAGGCCGACCCGGACCATGTACACGGTCTGGGAGGGGGCGTCGGCGACGCTCGGCCGTACCACCTTCTGCACGCTGGGGGTCTCCCCGGCGGCCTCCACCTCGGCGGCCTTTGCCTCGGCGGTCGTCTGCATTCCGTAGTCGCGCCCGCTCGGCATCAACACGGTCACCGTGTAGCCGTCGGTCGCCGAACCGGCCTTCACGTCGTACAGATCGATGCCCTGCGCGACGGCGGTCATCGTCTTGGTCGGCACGGGCCTGCTGCCCAGCGGGAACTTGGCCGACGGGAACCGCACCGACGCCTGCTCCGCGGCGGCGGGCAGGGTGGTGAGAGTGAGCGCGGCGGCTATGGCCAGGCCGCCGGCGAGGGTGCGTCGAGACATGAATTCTCCAGAGGGCGGAAAAGGGACCGCACCATACTGGCGAGATCATGGTCGCCGGGGCAGGCGAACACGCTAAACGGTAAAAGAGGTTACGAGATTGACACCGCAAACGGATACACTTCGCCTATGACACGCATCAGCATGTGGTGGCGGCCGACAGACGGCCGCTGATTCCCCATGCGCGGGCCGTCTCCGAGACGGCCCTCCAAGCGTGCGGTCCTCTCCGAGACGGCATGACCTGAAGGAGAGAGACCGAAATGAACGACGTCGTACTCACGGGTGACCGCCCGACCGGTTCGCTGCACCTCGGCCACTACTTCGGCTCGCTGGCCAACCGCGTCACGCTGCAGGACAAGTTCCCGATGTACGTGCTGATCGCCGACTACCAGGTGATCACCGACCGCGACCTGCCCGGCGCGATCCAACGCAACATCACCGAGCTGCTGCTCGACTATCTGGCGGTGGGCATCGACCCGGCCAAGGTGACGATCTTCCAGCACAGCGCGATCCCTGAGCTGAACCAGCTGCTGCTGCCCTTCTTGAGCCTGGTGTCGGTCTCCGAGCTGCACCGCAACCCCACGGTCAAGGACGAGATCGCGCACAGCTCGCAGCGGGCGGTCAGCGGCCTGATGTTCACCTATCCGGTGCACCAGGCCGCCGACATCCTGTTCTGCAAGGGCACGCTGGTGCCCGTGGGCAAGGACCAGCTCCCGCACGTGGAGGTGACGCGGCTGGTGGCGCGCCGCTTCAACGAGCGGTACGGCGAGGTGTTCCCGGAGCCCGAGGCCATGATGGGCGAACAGCCGCTGCTGCAGGGGCTCGACGGCGGCAAGATGAGCAAGAGCCGCGGCAACGCGATCGCCCTGTCGGCCACCGAGGACGAGACGGCCGCCCTCATCCGCAAGGCCCGCACGGACTCCGACCGGCTGATCACCTTCGACGAGACACACCGGCCGGAGGTGGCGAACCTCCTCACCCTGGCCGGCCTCTGTCTCGGCCGCCCGCCGCGGGACATCGCCGAGGAGATCGGGGACGGGGGCGCGTCCGCGCTCAAGAAGCTGGCCACCGAGGCGGTCAACGAGTTCCTGCGGCCGATCAGGAGGCGCCGCGCCGAGCACACCGAGGAGGAGGTGCGGCAGGTCCTGGCCGCGGGGAACGCGGCGGCCAGAGAGCGGGCGATCACGACCCTGGACGAGGTGCGGGCGGCGATGGGCTTCTAATGGGGGACTCGGTGCGCTGGGAGCGAGGCCAGGGCCAGCTCGGTGGGGACGGAGCGGAGCGGGCGGCGGTGCCGGGGCGCGCGGAAGCCCGCCGCCCGCAGCAGCTGCGACACCTCCCGGAAGCCTCGCACCCTGCCGCCGGCCGTGACCAGGTAGTTCAGGTCCAGCAGGCGCAGCAGGGCGCGGCTGGCCCGGCCGGGCATGACGCTGTCCCCGAACTGGTCGCCCACCACGACCGTCCCGCCCGGGTTGAGGGCCGCCGCCACCCGCCCCAGGAGGGTGGCCGCCTGCGCGTCGTCCAGCCCGTGCACGACGTTGAACATCAGCGCGATGTCGTACCCGTCGCCCAGGTCGCCGTCCAGGAACGACCCGGCACGCACGCTCAGCCGGGGGTGGGCGGCGGTGGCCTTGAGCGCCTGCGGCAGGTCCAGGACGGTGGCGTGGAGCCGGGGGTGCCGCCGCAGCAGCTCCAGGCTGAACCGGCCGTGGCCGCCGCCCACGTCCAGCACCCGCCGGGCGCCGCGCGGCACCGGGACGGCCCTGGCCATCGCCGGAGCCTGCCGGCCGGCCAGCGCCGCCGTCCACGCCTGGAACGACCGGGACAGCTCGGGATCGCTCTCCAGGAGCTCGTAGAAGGGCGTGGCGGGCGACCCGTCGCGCACCGCCGTCTCCAGCCGGGGCCAGATCACGCACGCCGTACGTTCCCAGAACTCCAGCCCCGCCACCAGGGACTGTGGCGAGTCCGTAGTGAACCACAGCCGAGAGGCGCGGGTCAGGCGGTAGCGGCCGCCGCGGACCCGCAGGTAGCCGAGCCCGGCCAGGGAGCGTAACAGCATGTCCGAGGAGCGGGCGTCCAGGCCGAGCCTGCCGGCGAGCTCGGCGCCGGTGGACGGGCGCTCGCGCAGGGCGTCGAAGACGCCCGTCCTGGCCGCCGCGACGAGCGCGTGCAGGCCGAGGACGCCGAAGTAGTCGAGCATCGGAGGCACGAGCGACAGCCGGTGCGCCGCGGCCTCCAGGGCGTTGTAGAAGAGGGGCACGAATGCGACGCTAGGCGCCCGGGGCGGTCAGCGGGGTTCGCGGCGGAAGGACTCCAGGGCCAGGAGCGCGACGTGGAGCGACATGCAGGACTCGACGTCGTCCAGGTCGGTGTCGAGGACGCGTTCGAGGCGGCGCAGGCGGTCGTAGAAGGCGGGCCTGGACAGGTGGGCCTTCTGCGCGGCGACCGCCTTGTTGCGCCCGGCGTCGAGGTAGATGCGCAGGATCCGGGTCAGGTCGCCGCCCCGCTGGGCGTCGTGCGCCAGCAGCGGCCCCAGCTCCCGCTCCGCGAACGTCTGCAGCCGGGCGTCGTCGCGCAGCAGGTGCAGCAGCCCCCGCAGGCGCAGGTCGGGCAGCCGGTAGAAGGCGCGCCCGTCCGGCTGGCGGACGGCCACGTCGGCCACCTGCTCGGCCTCCAGGAAGCTGCGCCGTACGTCCCTGATGGACTCCACGACCGAGCCCGCCGCCAGCACGAACGCGAGCCCGCCCGGCCGCCACAGCACGCGCAGCCGCTCGGCGAGCGTGGTCAGCGCGGGCTCGGCCTGGGTGCGGGGCGGGAGGGGCAGCAGCACCCCGACGCGCTCCTGGTCGAGGGCGCCGACGAGGGCGGGCAGGCGGGCGTCGCGGCAGGCGGCGGCGGTGGCCTCGGCGAGTTCGCCGAGCTGGGCCTGGCCGTCGAGCGCCTGGTCGGCCGGCTCGGTGGGCCGGATGACGACGCTGATCAGCTTGCGTCCCGTGAGCGGTACGCCGACGGCCCTGGCGCGGGCGGCGGCCTCGTCGGGGTCGGCGTAGGCGTGGGTCAGGATGCCGGTGATGATCGTGCCGTGCGCCTGGCGTTCGAGCGACTCCTGGTGGCGTTCGAGCAGGCGGCCGAGGGCGAGCGTGGTGGCGGCGCGCTCGGCCAGCACCATGTCGCGCGGCGTCGGCGCCGAGTCGCAGATCAGGATCAGCCGGCCCCAGTCCTGCCCGCGCGCGCCCACCGTGGTGACCAGCCATCCGGAGGCGGGGTCGTACGCGGTCCGCTCGGCCGGGGCCACGCCCCTGGACCGGGTCTCCCAGCCGGCCAGCAGCGCGCCCGCGTCGCGCCCGGCGGACTCGCAGGCCAGCACCTGGTGGGCGAGGTTCTCCAGCAGCACGGGCCGGTTGGACAGCCTGGCCACCTGCGCCAGCACCTCGGCGGGCGAGGCGCCCTCGACCGACAGCTCGGTGAAGACCTCGTGGAGCTGCTCGGAGGCGCGCAGCTCCTCCAGCTGGATGTCGATGATCCGGGCGTGCACGGACTCGGTGATCTGTACGAACGGCGTCTCGCGGGCCAGCACGATGAGCGGCAGCCCGTGCTCCTCGGCCCTCTTGACCACGGCGGGCGGCAGCTCCTTGACGAACCTGCGGCCCAGCTCGACGATCAGCCCCGAGGCGCCCACGGAGGCGAGGTCGCCGATGTAGTCGGCGAGCTTCTCCGGGTCTTCCGGCAGCGCCACGCCCGTGGTGAGCACCAGCTCCCCGCCGCGCAGCAGGTGGGCGAGGTCGGCGATCTCGCCGACGTGCACCCACCGGACCCTGGTGTCGAGCCGGTCGGCGCCCGCGACCACGCGCGGGCTGCCCCGGCGTACGGTCTCCAGTGCGAGGACATCGGCGATGGTGGGCAACACGGGGCAGAGCCTAGCCGATCGTTCTGTAAGAACGGCCATGCTCCCATTTACGCTTTGTCACGAGCTGAGGTCCTCCTCCCGGTATTCCTGGCGAGGTTCGCGCACCCGTAGCTCGACCCGGCGAATCTTGCCGGAGATCGTCTTGGGCAGCTCGGCGAATTCCAGCCGCCGCACCCGCTTGTAGGGGGCCAGCTCTCTGCGGCAGTGCTCGAAGATCGAGCGGGCGGTGGCCTCGTCCGGCTCGAACCCGGGCGCGAGCGTCACATAGGCCTTCGGTACGGCCAGGCGTACCGGATCGGGGGCGGGCACCACGGCGGCCTCGGCCACGGCGGCGTGCTCCAGCAGCACGCTCTCCAGCTCGAACGGCGAGATGCGGTAGTCGGAGGCCTTGAAGACGTCGTCGGTCCTGCCGACGTAGGTGATGTAGCCGTCCTCGTCGCGGGTGGCGACGTCGCCGGTGTGGTAGAAACCGCCGCGCATCGCATCACTCGATCCACCGACATATCCGGACATGAGGCCTGCGGGGCGGCGGGCGTCCAGCGGCAGGCAGATCTCGCCGTCGTCCCCGGGTCTGCCGCTGACGGGGTCGATCAGCACGACGTCGTAGCCGGGCAGCGGACGCCCCATCGATCCGGGCTTGACCGGCTCGTCCGGCGCGTTCCCGATCTGCGCGGTGGTCTCGGTCTGGCCGTAGCCGTCCCTGATCGTGATGCCCCACGCCTTGGCGACCTGGTCGATGATCTCCGGATTGAGCGGTTCGCCGGCGGCCACGGCCGTGCGCAGCGGCAGCTTGCACGCCGCGAGGTCCTCCTGGATGAGCATCCGCCACACGGTCGGCGGCGCGCAGAACGTGGTGACGCGCTCGTCCCGCAGCACCTCCAGCAGCGCGGGCGCGGAGAAGCGCGGGTAGTCGTGGATCAGCACGGTGGCGCCCGCGTTCCAGGGGGCGAAGACGTTGCTCCAGGCGTGCTTGGCCCATCCGGGCGAGGACACGTTGAGGTGCACGTCGCCCGGCTTCAGCCCGATCCAGAACATCGTCGACAGGTGCCCGGCCGGATAGGACGCGTGCGTGTGCTCGACCAGTTTCGGCTGCGAGGTCGTGCCGGAGGTGAAGTAGAGCAGCAGCGTGTCGCCCGCCCGCGTCGGCGCGTCGGGAACGAAGAGCGAGTCCTCCTCGTACGCCTCGTGGTACGGCAGCCAGTTGTAGGCGTCGCCGACGGCGATCTTCGTGTATTCGCCGCTCCCGAACTTGCCCGCGTCAGCGGCGTTGGCGATCACGTGGGCCACGCCGCCCCTGACGACACGTTCCGAGATGTCCTTGGCGGTCAGCAGGGTCGTGGCCGGGACGATGACCGCGCCCAGCTTCATCGCGGCCAGCAGCGACTCCCACAGCTCGGCCTGGTTGCCCAGCATGAGCAGGATCCGGTCGCCCCGGCGCACGCCCTGCCGGTGCAGCCAGTTGGCGACCTGGCTGGAACGGGCGGACAGCTCGGCGAAGGTGTAGCGGGCGCTGCTCGCGCCCACGATCTTGAGAGCGACGGCGTCGGGGGTCTCGGCGGCCAGCACCCCGTCGAACCAGTCGAGCGCCCAGTTGAACTCCTCGAGCTCCGGCCAGCGGAAGTCGCGGCGGGCGGTGGCGGCGTCGGCCTGGAGGAGGAGGTCGCGGGCGGCACGGAACTCGTTCATGCCCGAATCCTGCTACGTCGCCAGCCGCCGCTCAAGGCCGTCGAGCACCGACACCAGCCCGAAGTCGAAGGCCACCTGGCGGATGGTCTGCAGATCGTCGTAGGCGGTCATGTCCATGCGCTCCAGCATCTCGGGATAGTCCCTGACCGCCCTGGTGACCATCTCCTTCATCTGGGCGGGGTCGTAGTCCTGCTCGCCCATGGTGGAGTTCCAGGCGACCTCGGGGATGGTCATGCCGTAGATGTAGGCGGTGAGCGTGCTGCCGGCGTAGTCGACGTCCATCCCCTCGAATCCGGCCTGCTTGAACATCCGGCGCATCCGGTCGGCGACCTGGATGGCGTTGGGACCGAGGGCGGGCATGCGGCCGAGGAGGTCGGCCGACCAGGGGTGGCGCAGGATCGCGGTGCGCATGCTGTAGGCCAGGGCCGAGGCCGCGTCGCGCCAGCCGACGTCCTCCGGCTCGGGCATGCTCATCTCGCCCCACACGTGGTCGTAGACCAGCTCCAGCAGCTCGTCCTTGTGGGCGACGTACCAGTAGATGCTGGTGGCGCCCGCGCTCAGCTTGGCGCCAAGCTTGCGCATGCTGAGCCCGTCGAGGCCCTCCGCGTCGAGGATCTCGATCGCGGCCCGGACGATCTCGTCACGGCTACGCCCCGGGCTCGCGGTCCTGCGCGGCTCGCGAAGCCAGACGGAGGCGAATTGCTTGCCGGTCATCCTCCAAGGATAAATCCACTCGCACACTGTACGAGATCTGTCGTACGCTGTGCGAGTGGACTCGAACACTGTACGAGACCCCCGCCGCTGGTGGATTCTCGTCGTACTCTGCTTGGCGCTTCTGGTGCTTGTCGTCGACAACACCGTTCTCAACCTCGCCATCCCCTCGCTGAACGAGGAAATGGGCGCGACGCCGTCGGACATCCAATGGATCATCGACGCGTACGTGCTGGCCTACGCCGGTCTGCTGCTCACCTCGGGCAGCCTGTCCGACAAGTACGGCCGCCGCCTGTTCCTGATCGTCGGCCTGGCGTTCTTCGGCGGCGCGTCGCTGCTGGCCGTGCTCGTCACCGAGCCCTGGCAGCTCATCGCCGCCCGCGCGCTGATGGGCATCGGCGGCTCGCTGGTCATGCCCTCGACGCTGTCGATCCTGATGACCGTCTTCGACGAGACGGAGCGGCGCAAGGCGATGGCCTCCTGGAGCGCGGTGGCCCTGGTCGGCATGGTGTCGGGCCCCACCGTGGGCGGCCTCATGCTGCAGCATTACTGGTGGGGCTCGGTCTTCCTGGTGAACATCCCCATCGCGGCGATCGCCATCGTGGCCGCCCTCGTGCTCATGCCCGAGAGCCGCAGCAGCGGGCGGAAGATCGACCCGGTGGGCGTGGTGCTGTCGACCGTCGGCCTGACGGCGGCCGTTTACGTCATCATCGAGCGCGAGTGGAACGTGATCGGCATCGCGATCGCGGTCCTCGCCCTCGGCGGCTTCGTGGTCTGGGAGCGCAAGCAGGCGCAGCCGATGCTGCCCCTGCACCTGTTCGCCAACCGCAACTTCAGCGGCGCGTCGTTCTCGATCCTGCTCATGGCCTTCGGCGCCGGCGCCGTGATGCTCATGCTGACCCAGTACCTGCAGTTCGTGCTGGGCTACAAGGAGATGCAGGCCGGTCTGGCCATGCTCCCCTACGGCGTGGCCGCCGCGATCTTCAACGGCGTGGGCGCCGGCCTGGGCAAGAAGCTCAGCAACCGGGTGCTGATCGGGGCCGGCCTGCTGGTGATGGCCTGCGGGTTCGTCGTCATGGCCACGACCACCGGATATCTCCCGCTCCTCACGGGGCTGGTGATCATGGGCGTCGGCGGCGGGCTGGCCGGGCCGTCGGCGTACTCCTCGCTGATGAGCGCGATCCCCATGGAGCACGCAGGCGTCGGGTCGGCGCTCAACGACACCGTCCAGCAGGTCGGCATGGCGATGAGCATCGCGATCCTGGGCAGCGTGCTGGCCGGGCAGTACACCTCGCAGATGCCGGCCGACCTGCCCGCCGCCGCCAGGGAGTCGATCGGCGGCGCGCATCTGTCGGGCTTCGCCGAGGCCGGCAACCAGGCGTTCACGTCGGCCATGCACCTGGGCTCGTGGGTCGGGGCGGCGTTCTGCGTGGCCGCCGCGCTGCTCGCGTTGGCCGTGCTGCGCCCGGCCGCCGTGGCCCCGGAACCCGTGAAGGTCTAGCGGACACGGGGCTCGCGCATGCTCTCCAGGCTGTCGAGCTTGTGGGTGCGCTCGTCGTGGCCGATCTGCCGGAGCAGGTCGGCCACCGAGCGGTAGCGGCCGTACTCGGCGGCGTACGTGCCGGGGTCGGGCACGAAGTCCAGCTCCGGGTTCTCGGCCACGAACGTCATGTACTCGTGCTCGGCGTGGTCCTCGAACTCCGCGTTCAGCCGGTAGCTCCAGTCCGGCCTGACCAGGAACAGCACCCAGGACACGTGGTAGTAGAAGAACGCGATCAGCCAGGGCGCGGCCCGGTGCAGCAGCCAGGTCTGCCGCTGCCCGGTGCGCTGCACCAGGTCCTGCAGGATCAGCAGGTGCCACTGCTCGTTGTCCTGGTCGGCGCGGGCCTCCACGATCCGCTCGAAGATCCGTCTGGCCAGCGCCGAGCGGCCCCGATGGCGGTGCACGGCCCAGTAGCCCATCCGCTCCCACGCCTGGTACGGCACGCGGGCGATGATCTCCAGCATGGCGAACTTCGTGTACGAGCCCTGCTCGCCGTACATGATGTCCACGGGCTTGAACATCATCTTGGCCAGCAGGCTGTACTTCATGCGCGGGGTGTCCAGCGTGTCCTGCTGGGCCCGGCGGAGCTGGTCGCGGTCGAGCTTGGGCGGGCCGGCGGGCGCTTCGGGGCGGTGGTCGACGGTGATGGTCATCTCGATCTCTCTTTCGCTTTTCGGGATGATCCGATGGTGGCCGACCGGCACGGCCCCGGTCGTCGCCCGCCAGTGGTCATTCGACGTGCCTCCGGCGGCGTAGCGGCCGCGCCCCGCGTACATCGCCAGGCGGACGGGACATCCCCTAAGGGACGTTTGCAGGGTGTAAGTGGATTTTCCGCTCCTCCGACAGGTTGTAGTTGGGGCCCGGGGAGAAGAAAAGGGATACTCGGTAACATGTCGGAGCTACTCGCGCGCCATCGGGCCGTCATGCCCAACTGGCTGGCCCTCAACTACAACGAGCCCATCGAGATCGTCAGCGGCAAGGGCAACCGTGTCATCGACGCGGACGGCAAGAGCTACCTGGACTTCTTCGCCGGAATCCTGACCAACATGATCGGGTACGACGTGCCCGAGGTGCGCGAGGCCGTCGAGCGCCAGATCGCCACCGGCGTGGTGCACACCAGCACCGTCTACCTGCTGCGCGGCCAGATCGAGCTGGCCGAGAAGATCGCGCGAATCTCCGGCATCCCCGACGCCAAGGTCTTCTTCACCAACTCCGGCACCGAGGCCAACGAGACCGCCCTGCTCCTGGCCACGTACGCGCGCAAGACCGACCAGGTGCTCGCCATGCGGCAGAGCTACCACGGGCGCAGCTTCGGCACGATCGGCGTCACCTCCAACCGCTCCTGGAAGAACAACTCGCTCTCCCCGCTCAACGTGACCTTCCTGCACGGCGCCGACCGGCATCTCGCCCAGTTCAAGGGCATGTCGGACGCCGAGTACATCCAGGCGTGCGTGGACGACCTGCGCCACGTGCTGGCCACGGCGGTCTCCAACGACGTGGCTGCGCTGATCGCCGAGCCGATCCAGGGCGTGGGCGGGTTCACGATGGCCCCCGACGGGCTGTTCGCCGCGTACAAGGAGGTCCTGGACGAGCAGGGCATCCTGTTCATCTCCGACGAGGTGCAGACCGGCTGGGGCCGTACGGGCAGCTCGTTCTTCGGCATCGGCAACCACGGCGTGATCCCCGACATGATGACCTTCGCCAAGGGGTTGGGCAACGGCTTCGCCGTCGGCGGCATCGTGGCGCGCGGCGACCTCATGGACGCCCCGCACGCCGTGGGCCTGGCCACGTTCGGCGGCAACCCGATCTCCATGGCCGCCGCCAACGCCACCCTCGACTACGTGCTCGACCGCGACCTGCAGGCCAACGCCGCACGTACGGGCGAGATCATCATCAGCGGCCTCCAGGAGGCCGCCAAGCGCCTGCCCGTGGTCAAGAGCGTGCGCGGCAAGGGCCTGATGTTCGCCGTCGAGCTGGAGAGCCCCGCCCAGGCCGCCCGCTTCATGGAGGAGACCAAGAAGGCGGGCCTGCTGGCGGGCAAGGGCGGCCTGTACGGGACCGCCATCCGCATGGCCCCGCCCCTGACCCTTACGGTGGAGGAGGCCGTCGAGGGTCTCGGCATCATCGTGACCGCTCTGGAAACCATCAACGCAGAGGCAGCAGCTCAGTGAAGTCCGTCAAGCACTGGATCAACGGAGCGCTCGCGGACGGGGACTCCCGCGCCGCCGAGCTCTTCAACCCCGCGACCGGCGAGGTCAGCGGCCACGTGGCGCTGGCCTCCGCGGCCGACGTGGACGCGGCCGTGGCCGCCGCCGTCGCGGCCTTCCCGGCCTGGCGGGACGCGTCGCTGGTCAAGCGGGCGCAGGTGCTGTTCCGCTTCCGCGAGCTCATGTACGCCCACCGCGACGAGCTGGCCGCGCTGATCTCCGCCGAGCACGGCAAGGTCCACTCCGACGCGCTCGGCGAGGTGGCCCGCGGCCTGGAGGTCGTGGAGTTCGCCTGCGGGATCCCCCACCTGCTCAAGGGCGGCTTCTCCGAGGGCGTCTCGACCAGGGTCGACTCCTACTCGATCCGCCAGCCGCTGGGCGTCGTGGCCGGCATCACGCCGTTCAACTTCCCGGCCATGGTGCCGATGTGGATGTACCCGGTCGCGATCGCGTGCGGGAACGCCTTCGTGCTCAAGCCGTCGGAGAAGGACCCGTCAGCCTCGCTGCTCATGGCGCGGCTCTGGAAGGAGGCCGGGCTGCCCGACGGCGTCTTCAACGTCGTGCAGGGCGACAAGGTCGCCGTGGACCGGCTGCTGGAGCACCCCGACGTGCGCGCCGTGTCGTTCGTCGGCTCCACCCCGATCGCCAGGTACGTCTACGAGACCGGCACCGCGCACGGCAAGCGCGTGCAGGCCCTCGGCGGCGCCAAGAACCACATGCTCGTGCTCCCCGACGCCGACCTCGACCTGGTGGCGGACTCGGCGGTGTCGGCGGGGTTCGGCTCGGCGGGGGAGCGGTGCATGGCGATCTCCGTCGTGCTGGCCGTGGACCCGATCGGCGACGAGCTCGTCCAGAAGATCGTCGAGCGGGTGGACAAGCTGGTCATCGGCCCCGGCGACGACCCGAAGTCCCAGATGGGGCCGCTGGTCACCGAGGTGCACCGTGACAAGGTCGCCTCCTATCTCGACCTCGGCGTCGAGGAGGGCGCGAAGCTGGTCGTGGACGGCCGCGAGACGGCCGTGCTCGGCGGCGGCAAGGCCGCGGAGACGCCCGGCTTCTGGCTCGGGCCGACCGTGCTCGACCACGTCCGGCCGGGCTCGCAGACGCACACGGACGAGATCTTCGGCCCGGTCCTGTCGATCGTGCGGGTGTCCTCGTACGAGGAGGGCCTGGAGATCATCAACGACGGCCTGTACGGCAACGGCACCGCGATCTTCACCAACGACGGCGGCGCTGCCAGGCGCTTCCAGAACGAGGTCGAGGTCGGCATGGTCGGCATCAACGTGCCCATCCCGGTGCCGATGGCCTTCTACAGCTTCGGCGGCTGGAAGTCCTCGCTCTTCGGCGACACGCACGTGCACGGCACCGAGGGCGTGCACTTCTACACCCGCGGCAAGGTCGTCACCTCGCGCTGGCTCGACCCCTCGCACGGCGGCGTGAACCTCGGCTTCCCCACGAACAAGTAGGGGTACGACGCCCGGGGCGGGCGGGACAAGCGTCCCTCCCGCCCCACTCCCCGGTAAGCTCCACCACACGGACAAGGGGGGACATCGTGAATCGTCGTCGTGCTTATGCCCTGGCGCTGGCCGCATCGGCGCTGATCGCAGGCGTTGGCGCGGCCGGTCCCACTCCCGTCCCCACGCCTGCCCGCACCTCCAGCCCCACTCCCACTCCCACGCCGAGCGCGACGCAGAGCGACGGCACGCTCCAGATCCTCACCTACCGCGGTTACGCCGAGTACGGCGGCACCAGCCCCAAGGTCAACTGGGTGGGCAACTTCGAGAAGGAGACCGGCTGCCGGATCGCCAAGCTCGACACCGTGCAGAGCGCCAAGGAGATGGAGGATCTGTCCGCCTCGCGGCCGTACGACATCATCTCCGCCGGGCCGGTGCTGGCCGCCAAGCTGGTCGAGGCCAATCTGGTGCAGCCCGTCGACCCGGCCAAGGTGAGCGGCTACGACGACATCGACCGGCGTTTTCGCGACATGTCCACTGTGTCCGGCAAGGTGTACGGGGTGCCGTACCTGTGGGGCTATCACGAGTTCATCTACGACTCGACCAAGGTCAAGGGCGATCTCAAGCAGGCCTTCGCCTCCGACCGGGTGGCGCTCAGGGACAGCCCGCTGACGATCGCCGACGCCGCGCTGGCCGTGGGCTCGGCCAAGGACCCGTACGAGCTGAGCCAGGACCAGCTCGACCGCGCGGTGGCGCTGCTCGAGCAGAGCAAGGCGCGCACCTACTGGCGGAGCCCGATCGACCTGGTGCAGGGGTTCGCGACCGGGTCGCTCGACTACGCCCAGGCCACCCCGTACTACCGCCTGCTCCTGCAGAAGGCCGGAAAGCCGGTCAAGACGCTCGCGACGCCCGAGACGACCGGGTGGGTGGACTCCTGGATGCTCGGTGTGAACATCCCCGACACCACCTGCGCCTACCGGTGGCTCAACTGGGTGACCGCGGCCAACGCGCAGCGCGACGCCGCCGCGTGGGTGGGGCTGGCACCGGCCAACGCCAAGGCGTGCAAGGGGCGGGCCAAGCTGATGTGCGACCTGTACGGCAGGGGCAAGAAGCTCGACCGGGTCGACTTCGCCGTACGGCCTCCCGGGGATTGCCGGGCGGATGACGGGGAATGCACTGATTACCTCACTTGGGGCAAAAAGTGGGAAGCGCTGCTCGCCAAGTGAGCGAGGCCGGCGATCGCCGCCTGTGACGGTGCCGCGGGCGCGCCCGTTCCCCCCTGGGCGTGGCCTGCAAGGGACGCCCCGGGCCTTCCCCCCCCGTCCCGGGGCGTCTCGTCAAGCGTGCTCGCTCAGCGGACCGGGAAAGCCACCACCGTCGACTTGGGTGTGGGCAGAAGCGCCTCGGCGCAGTCGCCGCAGGCCAGGACCGACGAGTCGTCGGGCAGGCGCCCCACGCGCACGCGGGGTCGCGGCCATCTCTTGTGACAGACGACGCAGGCGTCGCCCTCGCGCTGGGCCCAGGTCAGGCCTTCAGGGTCGAACGTCAACATACTCCGCGCCGTTCTGGTCGGACTCCAGCTCATCATGCTTCCTGCTGTCATCGCCCATCCGTATACCGGAACCGTTATAACCCTGACCGCGGCCGTGAGTGTCCTGCTGAGCGTCAAGTCAGGGTGAATTCTCTACCCGAGCGACGTCACTTACACCACAAAATCGGGCATCCAGCCGCAAGCCGGATGCCCGATTGATGGGGTTTCTTCTAGAGTTCGGCGATCGCCTTCTCCAGGATGCCGAGGCCCTCCTCGAGCAGGTGCTCGGGGATGACGAGCGGGGGCAGGAAGCGCAGGACGTTTCCGTACGTGCCCGCGGTCAGGACCAGCAGGCCCTCGGCGTGGCAGCGCTTGACGATCTCCTGGACGGCGGTGGGGTTCGGCTCCTTGGTGCCCGGCTCGACCAGCTCGATCGCGATCATCGCGCCCCGGCCCCGGACGTCGCCGATCACGTCGAAGCGCTCCTGGAGGGACTTGAGGCGGGGGAGCATGATCTCGCCGATCCGGCGGGCCTTCGCGACGAGGTCCTCCTCCTCGATGGTCTCCAGCACGCCGAGCGCGGCCTCGCAGGCCAGGGGGTTGCCGCCGTACGTGCCGCCGAGGCCGCCGACGTGCACCTTGTCCAGGATCTCCGCGCGCCCGGTCACGGCGGCCAGCGGCAGGCCGCCCGCGATGCCCTTGGCCGTGGTGATGATGTCGGGCACGACGCCCTCGTCCTCGCAGGCGAACAGGTCGCCCGTCCTGGCGAAGCCGGTCTGCACCTCATCGGCCACGAAGACGATGCCGTTGGCCTTGCAGAACTCCGCGATGCGCGGCAGGAAGCCCTTGGCCGGCTCGATGAACCCGCCCTCGCCCGCGATCGGCTCGATCACCACGGCGGCCACGTTGCCCGGGCCGATCTGCTTGGTGATCATGTCGATGGCCTGCGCCGCGGCCTCCTCGGCGCAGTTCTCGGGGCCGGAGGGCCAGCGGTACGGGTAGGCCAGCGGCACCCGGTACACCTCCGGCGCGAACGGGCCGAAGCCGTGCTTGTACGGCATGTTCTTGGCCGTCAGCGTCATCGTGAGCAGCGTGCGGCCGTGGTAGCCGTGGTCGAACACGACGACGGCCTGCCTGCCGGTGGCGTGCCTGGCGATCTTGACCGCGTTCTCGACGGCCTCGGCGCCCGAGTTCACCAGGAACGTGCGCTTCTCGTGCTCGCCCGGGGTCAGCTCGTTGAGCTTCTCGCACACCCGGACGTACGACTCGTACGGGGTGACCATGAAACAGGTGTGGGTGAAGTCGGCGACCTGCTTCTGGACGCGTTCGACGACCTTGGGCGCGGCGTTGCCCACGTTCGTCACGGCGATGCCGGAGCCGAAGTCGATCAGCGAGTTCCCGTCGGCGTCCTGCACCACGCCGCCGCCGGCGCGGGTGACGAAGACCGGCAGCGTGGTGCCGATGCCGGGCGGGACGGCGGCCTGCTTGCGGGCCAGCAACTCCTGCGACTTGGGGCCTGGGATCGCGGTCACGACGCGCCGCTCCTGGGGAATGCTCATGGATTCGACGCTACGGCGGGCTCCCACCTGCGCCGATACGTCGATATGTCACACTGAAGGGGGTCGTCTTTGCCGGAATGGACAAATTTCGTATGCCGCCTACGCTCCGGACCGTCGTACGCCGCATGAGGCTCCGGCCGGTGGCCGGAATTCCCGGCCACGGGGCCCGCGGCGTGCTGGACGCCGCGGTGCGCTGGGTGGCGGTCAGCGAGCTCGCGGACCCGACGCCGTACCTGGAGGGCGGGGAGCTCCTCCTCACCACGGGCATGCGGATGGAAGGCGACCAGTCCCAGTATGTCGCCCGCCTCGTGGCCCGCGGCGTCGCGGGGCTGGGCTTCGGGGTCGGCGTCTCGCACGAGGAGGTGCCCCCCGCCCTGGTGAGCGCAGCCGAGGAGGCGGGGCTGCCGCTGTTCGAGGTGCCGCGCGAGACCCCGTTCATCGCGATCGGCAAGGGGGTCAGCGAGCTGCTGGCGGCCGAGCAGTACGACGAGATCAGCCGGGCCTTCGCCGCCCAGGGCCGTCTTACGCGGGCGGCGCTGCGGCCGGAGGGCATGCACGCGGTGATCGACCGGCTCGCCAAGGAGGTCGGGGGGTGGGCCGCGCTGCTGGACGAGGCGGGCGAGGTGCGCCACGCCACGCGCGGCGCCAACACGGACGCCGTCGTCTCCGAGCTCGCCCGCCTGCGCACCACCCGCCCCCCGGAGCCCCGCCTTCTGGAGCCCGGCGACCCTGCGGAGCCCGCCCCTGCCGAGGAGAGGGGCGCCGGTGGCGGTGGTGCGCGTGGTGGGGTCCGCGGTGGGAGCGATGGTGCGCGTGGTGGGGTCCGCGGCGGGGCTGGGGCGCTGCCCGCGAGCCTGGCGTTGTCCGGGCCGGGGGAGCACATCGTGGTGCAGCCGCTGGGCGGCGGCGGTGCGCGGCCGCGCGGCTTCTTCGCCGTCGGGGCCGGGCAGCCCTTCTCGCCCGTCACCCATACGGTCATCAACGCCGCGGGCTCCCTGCTCACCCTGGCGCTGGAGCAGAGCAGGACCCAGCTGGAGGCCGCGCGGCGGGCCCGCTCCGCCGCACTGGAGCTGCTGCTGTCGGGTGCGCGGGAGCAGGCGCGGGCGGTGCTGGGGCCGCTCGGCGGGCGGCTCCCGGAGGAGCCGCTGACGGTGCTGGCGGCGGGCGCCGACGCGCTGGAGGCGCTGGAGCCGCTGGCGTTCGCGGCGCTGTTCACCGACGGGGGCGCCGCCTCCTTGGCGGAGCGGCCGCTGGCCGTCGCCCTCGTGGCCGACACCGTCGCGGAGAAGGTGGCGCTGGAGGCCGACGCGTCGGTGGGCGTGAGCCTGCCCTGCGGCTACGCCCCCGAGGATCTGAACGGCGCGCTGGACCAGGCGGGGCGCGCCCTGGCGGCGGGACTCGGGACTGCTGGGACGGCAGGGAAGGGCCGGGTGGTGAAGTTCGGAGAGCTGGCCGGGCAGGGGCTGCTCGGGCTGCTCGACCGGGCCGCCGCCCAGGCGTTCGCCGCCGCGCTGCTGGCCCCGCTCACCGCGTACGGGTCCCGGGCCGACCTGGTCGCGTCGCTACGCGCGTACCTCGACAGCAACGGGCACTGGGACGCGGCGGCGCAGCGGCTCGGCGTGCACCGCCACACCCTGCGTTACCGCATGAAACGCGTCACCGAGCTGCTCGGACGCGACCTCGACGACCCGGGTGTGCGCGCCGAGCTCTGGCTCGCGCTCGAAGCCACCCGCCGATGACGCGCTAGCCCTGCTTCTCCACCAGAAAGCAGCAGATGGTCGCCGTCGTCACGGCCTCGTAGGTGCGCCCGTCGCGCAGGTGACCGGCGCGTTCCAAGCTGATGGCCCCCTGGGCCGCCGCCCACAGCGCGTCCGCGATCTTGCGGGGCTGGGTCGGGATCAGGTAGCCGGCCGAGATGCAGTCGGCGATCACCCGGTCGAGGATGTTCAGGGCGGCGCGGGCCAGGGTCCTGGCGCGCTCGCTGGGTTCGAAACCGGGGATCGCCCGCTCGAACATCAGGCTGTAGTAGCCGGGCTCCGACAGGCACGCCTGGCGGTAGGCGGGCCCGAGCGCGCTCAGGTGCTCGAACGGGTTGCGCCGCGTCGGCACCGCCTCCAGAAAGCGTCGAAACCGCTCGAACCCCTCCAGGTAGAGCGCCTCAGCCAGCCCCTCCCTGTTGCCGAACATCGTGTAGATGACGGTCGTCGTGCACCCCGCCTCGGCCGCGATCCGGCGCATGGTCAGGCTGTCGGGCCCGTCGCTCTCGAGGAGGTTCACCGCCACGTCGAGGAGGCGGGAGCGGAGTTCGTCGTGGGTGGCGCGCTCACCCAGGAGGTAGGCGCCCTGCAGCCCCAGCGGCGCCGAAGTCATGAGGCCTCCTCTGCGGCCAAGGAGCAGCTATGCGTCCTTGTGACCTCACGCTGTTCGGTCACGGGGCCCACGCCTTTCTCAGATCGGGGGCCCGCCGCGCTGGAGACCCGCACCGATGACTTAGCCATGGCGGAGATCGCTCAAACCACTCCGCATGGTAAACATCCCGAATTGGGTCTACTTCTGTTACATCATGGGTATACCAGGGAGCTTGTACTTAACGGTGAGCCCTGGTGGGAGTCTTGTGCACCATGGTGTAAATCCCCATCTCCTGCTTGGCATAACGTCATGTGTATGGACGTGCGTACCTTCTGGCTGGCCGGCCGCGCCGCGACCGGGGACTCCGAGCTCTCTGTGACCAACCCCCATGACGGCCGCGTGATCGGGCGGCACTCCGTACCGACCGATGCCCAGGTCGAAGAGGCCGTCGCGGCCGCGCACGCGGTGGCGCGGGAGGCCGCCGCGCTGCCCGTGCACGTGCGGGCCGAGGCGCTGGCCCACGTGTCGCGCCGGCTCGCCGAGCGGGCCGACGAGATCGCCCACCTGATCACGGCCGAGAACGGCAAGCCGATCTTCTGGGCGCGCGGCGAGGTCAACCGCGCCGTCGCCACGTTCCGCTTCGCCGCCGAGGAGACCCGCCGCTGGTCCGGCGACGTGCAGCGGCTCGACACCGAGCCCGCCGCGGCCGGGCGGCTGGCGTACGTCTCGCGCGTCCCGCACGGGCCCGTCCTGGCGATCACCCCGTTCAACTTCCCGCTGAACCTGGTCGCCCACAAGGTCGCCCCCGCCATCGCCGTCGGCGCCCCCGTCATCGTCAAGCCCGCCCCCGCCACGCCGCTCTCCTCGCTCCTGCTCGGCGAGCTCCTGGCGGAGACGGACCTGCCCGCGGGGATGTTCTCGGTGCTGCCGATCGAGAACGAGCGCGCCTCGGCGCTGGTCCAGGACCCTCGCCTCCCCGTGGTGTCGTTCACGGGCTCCGCGCCCGTCGGGTACGCCATCGCCGACCAGGTCCCGCGCAAGCACGTGACGCTCGAACTGGGCGGCAACGCCGCCGCCGTCGTGCTCTCCGACGCCGACCTCGACTGGGCCGCGCAGCGCATCGCGCTCTTCTCCAACTACCAGGCCGGCCAGAGCTGCATCGCCGTGCAGCGGGTCATCGTCGAGCAGCCCGTGTACGACGCCTTCGTCGAGCGCCTCCTACCGGCTGTCTCCGGCCTCGTCACCGGCGACCCGGCCGACGAGAAGACCCAGGTGGGCCCGCTGGTCTCGGAGGCCGCGGCGGAGCGGGTGGAGCAGTGGGTCAAGGAGGCCGTCGCCGCGGGCGCCCGCGTCCTGGCCGGCGGCACCCGCGAGGGCGCCACGATCGCCCCGACCGTGCTGGCCGACGTCCCGCACGACGCCAAGGTGGCGCGCGAGGAGGTCTTCGGCCCCGTCATGATCCTCCAGCCCGCCGCCTCGCTCGACGAGGCGTACGCGATGGTCAACGACTCGAAGTACGGCCTGCAGGCCGGGGTGTTCACCCGCTCCCTGGACGCCGCCTTCCGGGCGAACCGGGAGCTGGAGGTGGGCGGCGTGATCATCGGCGACGTCCCCTCGTACCGGGCCGACCAGATGCCGTACGGCGGGGTGAAGGACTCGGGGATCGGGCGCGAGGGGCTCCACTCGGCGATGGAGGACCTCACGTACGAGAAGGTCATGGTCCTGACGGGCCTGACGCTCTAGCCTCCCGCCCTGCCCGGGACGGACGGCTCTCCGGGTGCGCCGGCGCACCCCGCGGTGCCGGCGCACGACTCAGCGCGCCGTGCGCCCCTCGGGGGGTGCCGGGGAGATTGCCGGGGCGCGACACCCAGCCAAGCAGGCGCGGGTGCGGCGAGGGCCGGAGCACCATGCGGCGCCACCCCCGGCGCCGGTGCGGTCCGCAGTGGGACGGCGGAGCTCGGCGCAACGTCAACGGCGCTCAGCTCGGCGCGCTCCTGAGATGCCCGGTGTGCGGCCTCCCAGAGGGTCGTCTGCCCGGGGGCGGCGGGTCTCAGGAGGTGCGATGGCGTGCGGTCGCCCGCTGTGAGTGTGGCGGGTCGCAAGGGTGCGACGCCGTGGTGGCTCGCCGTGAGGGCGGCGGGTCTCAAAGTGCGACGCCGTGCCGTGGTCCGCTGTGAGGGTGGCGGGTCGCAAGGGTGAGAAGGCGTGTGGTGGCCCGCCGTGAGTGTGGCGGGCCACGCGGGAACGCGGGCTGGGTGGGTCAGCTGACGATGACCTGAGGGCCGGAGTCGTCGTCGAGGTCGACGTCGACGCCCATTTCCTCGGCCAGCCGGAGCGCCTCCTCGATCAGGGTCTCCACGATCTGCGACTCCGGCACCGTCTTGATGACCTCGCCCTTGACGAAGATCTGCCCCTTGCCGTTGCCCGAGGCCACCCCCAGGTCCGCCTCCCGGGCCTCCCCGGGGCCGTTGACGACGCAGCCCATCACGGCCACCCGCAGCGGCACCTTCAGGCCCTCCAGCCCGGCGTGGACCTGGTCGGCGAGGGTGTAGACGTCCACCTGGGCGCGGCCGCAGGACGGGCAGGAGACGATCTCCAGGCCGCGCTCGCGCAGCCCGAGGGACTCCAGGATCTGGGCGCCGACCTTGACCTCCTCCACCGGAGGCGCGGAGAGGGAGACGCGGATGGTGTCGCCGATGCCCTCCGCAAGCAGCGCGCCGAAGGCGACGGCGGACTTGACGGTCCCCTGGAAGGCGGGGCCGGCCTCGGTGACGCCGAGGTGGAGCGGGTAGTCGCACTTGGCGGCGAGCAGCCGGTACGCGTTGATCATCACGACCGGGTCGTTGTGCTTGACCGAGATCTTGATGTCGCGGAACCCGTGCTCCTCGAACAGCGAGCACTCCCAGAGCGCCGACTCCACCAGGGCCTCGGGCGTGGCCTTGCCGTATTTCTGCAGCAGGCGCGGGTCGAGCGAGCCGGCGTTGACGCCGATGCGGATCGGCACGCCGTGGTCGGCCGCCGCGCGGGCGATCTCGCCCACCTTGTCGTCAAATTTCTTGATGTTGCCGGGGTTGACCCGAACGGCCGCGCATCCCGCCTCGATGGCGGCGAAGACGTACTTCGGCTGGAAGTGGATGTCGGCGATGACCGGGATCTGCGACTTCTTGGCGATGATCGGCAGCGCGTCGGCGTCGTCCTGGGACGGCACGGCCACGCGCACGATCTGGCAGCCGGACGCCGTGAGCTCCGCGATCTGCTGCAACGTGGCGTTGACGTCGGCGGTCACCGTGGTCGTCATCGACTGCACCGAGACGGGTGCGTCGCCGCCCACGGGCACGCTGCCGACCATGATCTGGCGGGAGTGTCGGCGTTCGGCGAGCGGCTTGGGACGGACCGTCGGGATGCCGAGAGCTACAGAAGACATTTCAACCCTTACTGTGACGACGGTTTCCAGTCTAGGTAGTCAGCGGGACAGCTCGATCGCGCGGGCCCGGGCCCAGGCGTCGGCCGCGAGCACCTCCTCGACGGAGTCCGCCGGGGTGACCTGGTGCTCCTCGACGACCTTGGCCACGGTGTCGACGATCGCCAGGAACGGCAGCTCGCCCCGCATGAACGCGTCGAGGCACGCCTCGTTGGCCGCGTTGTAGACGGCCGGCGCGGTGCCGCCCTCGCCGCCGACGTGCCTGGCCAGCGCGACGGAGGGGAACGCGACGTCGTCGAGAGGCTCGAACGTCCACGTGTGCGCCTTGGTCCAGTCGATGGCCCGCGCCGCACCCGGGATGCGGTGGGGGTGGCTGAGCGCGAGCGCGATCGGCAGCCGCATGTCGGGCGGGCTGGCCTGGGCCACGGTCGAGCCGTCGACGTATTCCACCATGGAGTGGATGATCGACTGCGGGTGGACCACGACCTCGATGCGGTCGAAATTCAAGTCGAACAGCAGGTGCGCCTCGATGACCTCCAGCCCCTTGTTGACCAGGGTGGCGGAGTTGATCGTGATGGCCGGGCCCATCGACCAGGTGGGGTGGGCCAGCGCCATCTCGGGCGTGACGTCGGCCATCTCCTCGCGCTTCATCCCCCGGAACGGCCCGCCGCTCGCGGTGATCACGAGCTGCTTGACGCTGTCGGGGTCGTAGCCGTCGGGCCCCGAGGCCCACAGGCACTGCTGCACCGCCGAGTGCTCGGAGTCGACCGGGAGGATCTGGCCGGGCTTGGCGAGCCGCTTGACCAGCGGGCCGCCGATGATCAGGGACTCCTTGTTGGCCAGCGCGAGGGTCCTGCCCGCCTCCAGCGCGACCAGCGTGGAGGTCAGCCCGAGCGCGCCGGTGATGCCGTTGAGGACGGTGTCGCACTGCCAGGCCGCCACCTCCGCGACCCCCTCCGGGCCGCCGAGCACCGTGGGCTTCGCGCCGAGCGCGGACAGCGCGTCCTTCAGCGCGGGCACGGCCGCCGCGTCGGCCACCGCGACCGCCTCGACGCCGAACGACGCCGCCTGCCTGGCCAGCAGGTCGACCCGGCCGCCGCCCGCCGCCAGCCCGGTGACCTTGAAGCCGCCGGGGTTGGCGGCGACGACATCGAGGGCCTGGGTGCCGATGGAGCCGGTGGAGCCGAGCACGACGACGGATCGGAGGGTCTCTTCTTGCACCTGTCCATTGTCCCCGCTGCAGGGCGCGCTCAGGCACGCGGCGCCGATCGCGCCGAAATCCCCGCACTTATGTGACCTGAGATAACGCAGTTAATTCATGCCGGAATACAGCTATATCGGTATGCGCAAATCTTGAGAAATCTGGATATTGCTACGGCTACCTTCCGTACCCCAGGTCCGGTTTCGGGAGGTACGTAATGCACCGCGCAGTCGTTCTGCTTTCCATCCTCACTCTCACCGCCGGCGGAGCCGCCCTGCTGCCCGCCGGCGCGGCGCAGGCCGGCGTACACATGCGGCCCAAACCCACCCAGCACGCGGCGGCGGACACCGTGTCCGAGCAGCGGCAGGTCCTGACGTACTGGACCGAGCAGAAGATGGAGGCGGCCCAGCCGCTGGACGCGCCCAGCCCCAGGACGGGGGCGAAGGCGGCGCTGGGAGAGCCGGCCGAGGGCAGCCCGTGGACGGCGCCGCCCACCGGGGCGACGCGGGCCGGGGCGGAGCTGCAGGCGGCTCGATCGTCCGGCGAGCCGTGGACCGGCTCCGGAGCGGTCGTGAAGACCACCGGCCGGATCTTCTTCACCACGCAGGGGCGCAACGCGTCCTGCTCGGGCTCGGCGGTGACCAGCGCGAACAAGAGCGTGGTCCTGACCGCCGGCCACTGCGTCAAGCTGAACGGAACGTTCCACACGAACTGGGTCTTCGTGCCCGGCTACAACAGCGGCAACCGGCCGTTCGGCACCTGGGCGGCCACGAAGCTGCTGACCACGCAGCAGTGGAACGCGAACGAGGACATCAACTTCGACGTCGCCGCGGCCGTCGTCGCGCCGCTGGAGGGCAGGACGCTGGTGGACGTCGTCGGAGGCCAGGGCGTCGCGTTCAACCAGGGGAGAAGGCAGCAGATGTACGCGTTCGGCTACCCGGCGGCGGCGCCGTACGACGGCTCGAAGCTCATCTACTGCAGCGGGCGGACCTTCGACGACTTCCTCGTGAGTGAGGACCACGGCCTGACCTGCAACATGACCGGCGGTTCGAGCGGCGGTCCCTGGATGCTGAATTTCAACGAGTCGACGGGCCTCGGCACCCAGAACTCGGTCAACAGCTTCAAATACAACTTCGCCCCCAACTGGATGTTCGGCCCATATTTCGGGAACGAGGCGCAGAGCGTCTACCAAGCGGCCCAGAGCACCAACGCACTCTGAGCTATTTACCGAAAGTAGTCACAAGAACACATCTCGTGGTGCAGACTCGGGGGGCATGACCTTGAGCACCCCCCTGCTAGCGGCCGCCCCGCTTTTGGCGGGGCTGATCGGGCCCGCCCTCCTCGGTGCGGCCCCCGACCGGCAGCAGGCCGACCCGCCCGACCACAGGGCGATGCGTCACGAGATAGTCGAGCACGTGGCCGCCCGCACCACCGCCGAGCAGCGGCACGTGCTCGACTACTGGACGCCGGAGCGCATGGCCGGCGCCCTGCCGATCGACCTGCTGGACAGCGTGAAGGGCGGCGCGGGCCTGCTGAGCGGCCTGACGGGTCGCACGGGGGTACGCGCCGCTCCTGACGTGTCGAGCCGGCGCCTGACCCCGCCGGACGACGGCGTGACCACGGGCGTGTCGGGTGGCGGCCTTGCCACGTGGCTGTGGGGCCGTACCCCCCGGCACCAGGCGGCGGCCGCCAGGCAGGACCGGGAGTCCGCGCCCAAGCGGCCGGAGACCAACACGGTCGGCTCGCGCTGGATCACCGGCGGCGCCGTGGCCAGGACCACCGGCCGCGTCTTCCTGACCGTGCGCGGAGCGGACTTCGTCTGCTCGGCCAGCACCGTACGCAGCGCCAACCGGGACGTCGTGGTCACCGCCGGGCACTGCGTCAAGGACGGCGCGGGCGGGTGGGCCGCCAACTGGACGTTCGTCCCGGGGTACGGCATGGGCGGGGCCCAGCGGTTCGGGCTGTACGCGGCCCGCCGCATGTTCGTGGCCGGGCCCTGGTCGCGCAGCGGCGACGACAACTACGACGTGGGCATGGTCGCGCTGGCCACGTCCGGCGGCAGGCACGTGGCCGACGTGGTGGGCACGCAGGAGATCGCCTTCAACCCCGCTCGCGGCGGCCAGGTGTTCGGCTTCGGCTACCCCGCCGACCCGCCGTACGACGGGCACCACCTGGTCTACTGCGCCGGGCGCCTGAAGGCCGACCCGTACGGGCAGAGCCGGGACCAGGGGCTGGGCTGCGAGATGACGGCGGGATCGAGCGGCGGGCCGTGGATGACCACGTTCGACCTGGCCACGGGCAAGGGCACGATCACGTCGGTGAGCAGCTTCAAGTACAGCGACGACCAGCGCACCATGTACGGCCCCTACTTCGGCGACGCCGCCAAGGCCCTGTTCGACACGGCCGAACACGCCTAGCCCGGCCGTCGTCAGGAGCTCCGCCGGGCAATCCGCGCCCCGATATGGGACGGTTACGTCGTGCAATCGAGCGATTACAAATTGGCAAGCTTTTCCCCATACCCAAAGTGATCACCCGGTCGCTCACGGGAGCATCGCAAGGCCTATGAACGTGGGAGGGGGCCGGGTGAAGCGGGTCGTTGCGGTGGTCGCCGGTGTCGCGGTGCTCGTCGGAGGGATAGTCAGCGGGGATGGGATGGCGGTGGCCAGCGGTGCGAGACAAGCGCCGGCGGCCATCGCCTGGGGACCCTGTCCGATAGGGGGTAACGGAAGGCCGGCGCCGGCCAATCTGGAATGCGGCACCATACGCGTACCGCTCGACTACCGGGAGCCCTGGGGCCAGACGATCGAGCTGGCCGTCAACCGCGTCCGGGCCAGGGTGTCCAAGAGCGCCAACTACCTGGGCGTGCTCCTGGTCAATCCCGGCGGGCCGGGGGCGCCGGGGCGGAGCCTGGCCGAGTACGTGGCCTCGTCCCTGCCGTCGGACGTGAGCGAGCGCTACGACATCGTCGGGTTCGACCCGCGCGGCGTCGGGGGCAGCGAGCCGACGCTGCACTGCGTGGACCCGGACGTGTTCTTCAAGGCCCCGAGGCCGGACGCGGTGCCGAAGGGGCCGGCCGAGGAGCGGGAGCTGATCGGCAGGGCGCGCGAGTTCGCGGACCGGTGCGGGGCGCGCTGGTCCTGGCTGCTGCCGCACCTCACCACCGAGAACTCCGCCAGGGACATGGACTCGATCCGTGCGGCGCTCGGCGAGCAGAAGATCAGCTACCTCGGCTACTCGTACGGCACCTACCTGGGCGGCGTCTACGCCACGCTCTTCCCGGCCAGGGTCAGGCGGCTGGTCATGGACAGCACGGTCGACCCCACGACCGTCTGGTACGAGGCGAACCTCCGGCAGGACGGCGCCTTCGAGCACCGTCACCGGCAGTTCCTGACCTGGACGGCCAAGCACAACGACGTCTACCGGCTGGGCACCTCGCTCAAGCAGACGTCGTTCGCCTACTACGCGATGCGCGACCGGCTGCGGGCGCGGCCGGCCGGCGGGGTCGTGGGGCCGAGCGAGCTGGACGACACCTTCACGGTCGCCGGGTACAGCGACCGGGTCTGGCCCGCTTTCGCCGCCGCCTGGTCCGCGTACGTGCGCCAGGGCGACGCCAAGAGCCTGGTCGACATCTACAAGAAGCACGGCGAGGACGACAAGGCGGACGAGAACGGCTACGCCTCCTACCTGGGCGTGCAGTGCGCGGACGCCAAGTGGCCGCGCAAGTGGGAGAAGTGGCGGGACGACATGACCCGGCTGCACCGCCGGGCGCCGTTCCTGACCTGGCCGAACGCCTGGTTCAACGCTCCGTGCGCCTTCTGGCCGGTGCGGGGCGGGACGCCGATCGAGGTGCAGGGCTCGCCGAACCTGCCGCCGGTGCTCATCATCCAGTCCCGTGACGACGCCGCGACGCCGTTCAAGGGGGCGCTGGAGATGCGCAGGCACTTCGCCCGCACGGGCCTGGTGATCGACGCCGGCGGCAACCACGGCGTGTCGCTGACGGGCAGCGAGTGCGTGGACGAGCACCTGGCGGCGTACCTGCGGGACGGCACGGTGCCGCCGCGGGACGTGGAGTGCGCCGCGCAGCCGGAGCCGCGCCCGTCGACCCACATGACGGCGGACGCCGTGAGCCCTCCGGCCGGGCTGCTCGGCCTTCTCGGGACGCTTGGGCTCTGACTGACGTCAAGAAAGGATTACCGTGGCCGTCACCCACTGAGCCAATCGGTGACCCTTCGCGTAGTGTGACCTTTGTGATGCTGCGTACATCGGCGTCGCGCGTGCTCGACGACAGCGACCGGGACGAGGTCCTAGCCCTGCTGGACACCGACCCGGTCGCGAACGTCTTCGTCTCCTCCAGAGTGCGGGCCGTCGGACTCAATCCGGCGAGGCTGGGCGGGCAGATGTGGGGGTTCGGGGCGCGAGGCGGTCTTGTGTCACTCTGTTACGCCGGGGCCAACATGGTGCCCGTCAACGCCGGTCCCGAGGCCGTGCACGCCTTCGCCGACCGTGCCCGCAAGCAGGGGCGCCGCTGCTCCTCCATCGTGGGCCCGGTCGACGCCGTCTCCCTGCTGTGGGAGCGCCTCGAGCCGCACTGGGGCCGGGCACGCGCCATCCGCTGGGCGCAGCCGGTCATGGCCACCTCGCGCAAGTCGCCGGTGCCCGCCGATCCGCTGGTACGCCGCGTGCGGCCGGAGGAGTTCGACATCCTGCTGCCCGCCTGCGTGGCCATGTTCACCGAGGAGGTCGGCGTCTCGCCCAACCTCGGCGACGGCGGCGCGCTCTACCGGACCAGGGTCGCCGAGCTGATCAGGATCGGTCGCTCCTACGCGCGCATCGACGACGGCCGGGTGGTGTTCAAGGCGGAGATCGGGGCCGTCACGCCGCAGGCCTGCCAGATCCAGGGCGTCTGGGTCGCCCCCGAGCTGCGGGGGAGGGGCCATGCCGTGGCCGGCATGGCCGCCGTCGTGGAGGCGGCGAGGAGCCTGTTCGCCCCCGTGGTCACGCTGTACGTGAACGACTTCAACCACTCGGCCAGGGCCGTCTACCGCAAGGTGGGCTTCCAGGAGGTCGACACCTTCATGTCCGTCCTTTTCTAGACGCGGATGAGTTCTAGATACGGACGAGCTTGTCGAACAGCCTGGCCAGCTCGGTGTCGGGGTCGGCGGTGAGGCCCGCGTGCACGGGCCCGGCCTGGACGATCGTGCTGCGCGGCGCGGTCAGCCAGCGGAACCTGCCGCCGAGCGGCTCCTCGGCCAGCGGTCCCGGCCGCTCGCCGCAGGCCAGCTCGTACGCGCTGAGCGCACGGCGTACCCCGTCGAGGTCGGCGTTCGGGTCGAGGGCACGCAGCCGGGCGGCGTCGAGCTCGACCCGCGCGCACAGGTAGCCGCGCGGCTGGCAGTAGAGGAGCACGCCCGCGTTGATCAGCTCGCCGCGCTCGACCCTGGGCACCACGCGGATCACCGCGTACTCGTAGACGTCCCTGGTCACCGGCCGCCTCCCCGCCAGAACTCGCCCACCGACCCCGGGCCGCTTCGCGGCGCCTTCGACTCGCCGCGCACGAGCCACTCGCGCGGGCCGTGCGCCCGCTCCATCAGATGATCGACGTACGCCTCGCGCACCGCCCCCGGGCCGTCGAATCCCGGCTCGCCGTCCAGCCACTCGTCGGGCACCATCGCGGTCACGCTCTCCAGCAGCTCCCGCGTGATCCTCGCGGCCAGCTGGTCGCCCGCGGCCTCGACGTCACCGGCGAACGGCGCGAGCACGTGGTCGCCCGCGTCGAACTTCCGCTGGGGATCGGCCGTGCGCCAGTTGTGGTGGAACCAGAGCGCCGCGCCGTGGTCGATCAGCCAGGTCTCGCGGTGCCAGACCAGCAGGTTGGGATTGCGCCAGCTGCGGTCGATGTTGTGGATGAGGCCGTCGAACCACACCACGCCGGCCGCGAACACCGGGTCCGCCGCCCAGGCCAGCGGCTCGAACCCCAGCGCGCCCGGCAGGAAGTCGATCGCCAGGTTGAGGCCGGAGCTGGCCTTGAGGAGGTCCTGCACCTCTTCGTCCGGCTCGCGGATGCCGAGCTGCGGGTCGAGGTCGATGAGCTTGAGATCGGGGGTCCTGAGCCCGAGCCTGCGGCCCAGCTCGGCCGCGACGATCTCGGCGACGAGCACCCGCCGGCCCTGGCCCGCCTCGCGAAACTTCACCACGTACGTGCCCAGGTCGTCGGCCTCGACGACGCCGGGCAGCGAACCGCCCTCTCGCAGCGGGGTCACGTAACGGGTGGCTGAGATCCTTTCCAGCACAGGACGAAGGCTATCGCTCATCCGGCCCCTCTCCCTCCCGGGACGGCGCGTGGCGGGATCGCTCAGCCGGCCGGGCGGCGGAAGGGGGCGAAGGGGTGGTCGCGGGAGGCGTCGACGGCGGTGAAGGCGTAGTCGAGCATGCGGCGCTCGTAGCCGGCCTTGGCGCCGGCGAGGGGCTGCCCCTCGGCGGCGGCCGCCGCGAGCAGCTCGCTGAGCAGGTGGGCGTCCCGCAGGCTCGCGTCGGCGCCCTCGCCCCGGCCGGGGCTCATGCTGTGCACGGCGTCGCCCACCAGCGTGACCGCGGGCTCGTCCCAGGGCTGCACCCGCCGCGCCGAGTGGACCTGCAGCACGAACGTGGCCTCCGGGTCCGCCTCGCGCACGATGTGCCGCACGCCCTCGTGCCAGTCCCGCACCGTGTCCATGGCCAGCCAGTGCAGCCCGGCCGGTGGCACGCCGTCGGGCCGGGGGCCGGACACGCTCATCGTCCATGAGAGGTAGCCGGGGACGTCCGTCAGGTGCGTGCCGGGAGCGTGGCGGGCCACGGCCTCGGGCACGGGGGTGTGCGGGCGGCAGGTGGCGATGCTGACGGCCGTGCCGTCGGCGGCGGTGATCCGGTTGAAGGAGTCGGTCAGCTCGGGTGGCGTGGCGGCCAGCAGTTCGGGCGTGATCCACGTCCGGCCGTACAGCGTCCAGCCGAGCTCGTCCACCACGGCGCCGGGCAGGAGCTGCGCCCGCACCCGCGAGCCCACGCCCTCCGCCCCCACGAGCAGGTCGCCGTCCACGTGGCGGCCGTCCGCGAAGTGGGCGCGCACGCGGCCGCCGTCCAGCCGTTCGTAGCGCTGGTAGTCCATGCCGAACCGGACCGGGCCCGCCGGCTCGGCCATGAGGATCTCGCGGAGCGTGAGCCGGTTGACGCCCAGGCCGTCGACGCCCGGCAGCTGCTGGGGGATGTCCTTGGCGAACTTGGGCCTCAGGCCGGCGTCCATGAAGATCATGCGGGTGGCCGGGCGGATGGAGGTCGCCACGGCCAGGTCGAACAGGCGGTCCGGCAGGCAGGCCCGCAGCGCCCGTAAGCCGGTGCCCTTGAGGCTGATGCGGTAGCCCTGGGGGCGGTGGGCGGCCAAGGGGTCGCGTTCGAAGAGGGTGACGGCGAGGCCCGTGCGGCGCAGGCCCTGGGCGAGGCACGATCCGGCGATTCCGCCTCCCACGATCAAGACGTGTCGGTCGGTCATGTCTCGAATGTAACTGTCACGACAGCAAATGTCTACGCAGGCTATTCTCGGGGGATGAACGAGAACCGTGCGCCGCAGGCGACGTTCGAGCTGGTGCTGGGGGGAGGGTCGCTGCTCGTGCAGGTGGGCAGGGAGCTCAACACCGAGACCGAGCGGCGCCTGGCGCCCCTCGGGCTCACGGCGCAGCAGGCCGCGCTGCTGCTGCACGCCTCGCGCGGCGGCGGCACGCCCAGCCTGCTGAAACGCCGGCTCGGCACGGACACGGCCGGGATGACCAGGCTGCTCGACCGGCTGGAGGCCAAGGGGCTGCTGCGGCGGGAGCGGCATCCCGAGGACCGGCGCTCGATCGTCATCGAGCTGACGGACGAGGGGCGGGCGCTGGTGCCCAGCCTGCCGCCGATCTTCGGGAGGATCAGCCGCCAGGTGTTCGAGGGGTTCTCGCCGGAGGAGGTCGGGCAGGTCACGGACATGCTGCGGCGGATACTGGAGAACCTCGCCGCGGAGGGGCCGGGCGCCTAGAAAGGCCGGGTGGCGCGGGCGCGGATGGCGACGGGCATGACGCCGCCGCCTCGTTCCGGCTGATCAGCGAGGCCGACGACCCGGCCGTGGGCCCGGTGGTGGGCCCGGTGGTGCGGCGGGTCAGCGAGCGGCGGCCGGCGTTCATGCGGGCCGCCCTGGAGGAGCTGGGCCTGCGGCCTCGCTGACGTCACATCTTGGCGATGACCTCCTCGGCGAAGCGCTCCATGGTGGCGATCTTGAGGTCCAGCGTCCCCTCGCCGTACCTGGCCTTCTCCTCGGGGGTGGCCAGCCACCACGGCGCCGCCATGGTGCCGGTGACGCCCTTGGCGGCGAAGCGGCGGTAGGTGTCGGCGTCCGGCATCACCGCGAGCGGCGCGATGATGTCCAAGGGTTCGCTCCGGCCGCTCTCCTCGAGGTGGCCGCGGAGGGTGGCCAGCACCACGTCGAACTGCTCCTCCGTGTAGATCCGGTTCCCGATCCAGCCGTCACCCAGCCGGGCGGCCCGGCGCAGGGCGGCGTCGCTGTCGCCGCCCACGTAGACGGGGATCGGCCGGTCGGGGGTGGGTGAGATCGACAGCTCGGGCAGGCCGTCCAGGGCGACCGTCTCACCGGCCCAGAGCGAGCGCAGCGTCGGGAGCATCGCGTCCAGCCGCCGTCCCCGCGTGTGGAAATCCTGCCCGGTGCCGACGAACTCCTCCTTGCACCAGCCCACCCCGACCCCGAAGGTCACCCGGTCGTTCGACAGCACCGCGGCCGTGGACACCTGCTTGGCCACGGTGAACAGGTCGCGGGCGGGCGCGATGTAGACGTTGGGGGAGAAGCGCAGGGTCGTGGTCACCGCCGCCATGGCGCCGATCGTCACCCACACGTCCGGCCAGTGCGTACGCGCGTCCCAGCGCGGCCGGCCCGACCGCGAGTACGGGTACGGCGAGGCGAAGTCGGCGTAGAACAGGTGGTCCGACAGCGTGAGCGTGTCGAACCCGCACCGCTCGGCCGCCTTCGCCAGCTCCAGGAACTGGTCGGTGTCGACGAACGAGGCCCCCAGCCAGAATCTCATTGGAACTCCGGGATGACTTTGGTGGCGAACAGCTCCAGGTTCCGCTTGACCGTGTCCAGCGGCAGCACGCCCTGCTGTCCCTGCATGTAGAGCCCGAACCACTCCAGGTCGGGCATGCGGTCGAGCATCCGCTGGATCCCGCGCTTGACGTCGTCCGGCGTGCCGAACAGCGCCATCTCCACGTCGTTCATCCGCTTGGCGTCGCCCTTCTCGGGGGAGATGGGCTTGTGCTTCTCGTCCTCCTTCTTGCGCAGCACCTCCAGGTAGCCGAACGGGCCGAAGAAGGCGGCGAAGTCCTTGGGGATGCTGCGGCCGAAGGTGTTGATGGCCTCCTCGGTGGTGTCCGCGATGCCGACGATCTTGAGGATGCCGGTGTGCTCGCCCAGCTTGTAGTGGCGGCCCTGCTTGGCCGACTCCTCCTGGTAGAGCTTGGCCTTGGCGGCGTGGTCGTCGGGGTTGGGGGTGAACATCCACGGCAGGATGTCCTCCTGGGCGGCCCTGATGACCGAGCGGTCCGAGATCGTGAACGGCTGCCACAGCTCGGGGTGGGGGTTCTGGTACGGCCTGGGACAGACGGAGACGGCCTGCACCTTGCCGTCCTCGGAGATCTCGCCCGGCGCGCCGAACGTCTGGGTCCACTCCAGCGCGGGCCATCCCTCGATGCCCTCGTACGGATACGGCACCTGGTAGTCCAGCACGTCCGACTTGTAGCGCAACGTCTCCTGCGTCCACGCCAGCTTCATGATCTTCAGCACCTCGCCGAAGACGTCGAAGTTCCGCGTGTCGGAGGCCGACCCGTCGGAGCGCGCGGCGGCGGCGTGCCAGCGCTGGCCCAGCACGTTCATCCACCGGTTCTGGTAGCCGCGCGCCACGCCCAGCCGCAGCCGTCCCTTGCAGAACTGGTCGAGCAGCGCCACGTCCTCCGCGGCCCTGATCGGGTCCCAGGCGGGCAGCACCAGGCCGAGCGGCGCGAGCAGGATCCGCTCGGTCCTGGCGGCGAGGTCGGTGAGGACCATCAGCGGGTTGACCGAGAACTCCATGCCCTCCGAGTGGAAGTGATGCTCGGTCATCATGAGCGCGTCGAACCCGAGCTGGTCGGCGTGCACGGCTATCTCCCGCACCTCGTGCAGCAGCTTCTGGTACGACTCCGTGTCGCGCCCGATCGGGCGTTTGGCCTTGGCGTTCTCCTCGGCCGCGTACCCGGAGCCGGGAATCTGCGGATTCAGGAAGATAGAAAACTTCACCGGGGACCTCTTTCCGCGGAATGGTCTTCTGCAAGGTACTCTGGAAATCTTAACCGAGCAATCGCTTGGTTAACTAGGAGGAGGTCCCATGAGACTCGGGGTCACGATGTTCGCCACGGACCTGACCATGCCGGTCCAGGACCTCGCCAGGGCGGCGGAGGAGCGCGGCTTCGACTCCCTCTACGTGCCCGAGCACACCCACATCCCGGTCTCGCGCCGCACCCCTCCCGCGGCGGGGCAGGACGTGCTGCCCGAGGAGTACAAGCGCACGCTCGACCCGCTCGTCGCCCTGTCCTTCGCCGCCGCCGCGACGCGCCGGCTGCGCGTTGGCACCGGCATCCTGCTCGCCGCCCAGCGCGACCCCATCGTGACCGCGAAGGCGATCGCCACGCTCGACCACCTCTCGGGCGGGCGCGTCGTGGTCGGGGTCGGCTTCGGCTGGAACGTCGAGGAGATCGAGAACCACGGCGTCCCGTACGCGCGCCGCCGCGAGGTGGTCAGGCGGAACATGCTCGCCATGCAGGCGCTGTGGCGGGACGAGGTGGCCTCGTTCGACGGGTTCGAGCCGTCCTGGTGCTGGCCCAAGCCCCTCCAGGAGCCGCCGGTGTACGTGGGCGGCGCGGCGGGGCCGAAGCTCTTCGCCCACGTCGCCGAGTACGCCGAGGGCTGGATGCCGATCGGCGGCAAGGGGATCAGGGCCGCGCTGCCGATGCTGCGCGAGGCGTGCGAGAAGGCCGGGCGGCCGATGGCCAAGGTGATCCCGTTCGGGACGCTGCCGACCAGGGAGAAGCTCGACTATTACGCCGGGCTCGGCATCGAGGAGGCGGTGGCCACTCTGCCCAGCGCGCCTGCGGAAACGGTGCTGCCGATCCTTGATGATTATGCGCGACTGATCGATTCCCCGGCATAATCAGGAAATATGTCCGCACTCCGAGCCGATGATCCGCGACAGCTGGGATCGTACCGCCTGTTGCGCAGGCTCGGCCAGGGCGGACAGGGCGTCGTCTACCTCGGCCACTCCGAGCAGGGCGCCCACGTCGCGATCAAGCTGCTGCACGCGAGCCTGTCCGGCGACCCGGACGTGCGGCGCAGGTTCCTGGGAGAGGTCGAGGCGGTCCGCAGGGTGGCCGCGTTCTGCACGGCGCAGCTGCTCGACGCCAGTCTCGAGGGCGACCGGCCCTATCTGGTCAGCGAGTACGTCGAGGGCCCCTCGCTCCTGGAGCACGTGGTCGCCAAGGGGCCGCGCCTGGGCGGGTCGCTCGAACGCCTGGCCATCGGCACCGCCACCGCGCTCGGGGCCATCCACCGGGCCGGGGTGGTCCACCGGGACTTCAAGCCGGGCAACGTGCTGCTCGGGCTCGACGGGCCGCGGGTGATCGACTTCGGAGTGTCCCGGCTCATGGACACCGCGGCCACCACCAGCGCGACGCCCGTCGGCACCCCGGCGTACCTGTCGCCCGAGCGCATCAAGGGCGAGCCCGCCGGGCCGTCCGCCGACCTGTGGGCGTGGGGGCTGACGGTCGCCTACACGGCCACGGCGCGGCACGCGTACACGGCGGACACCTACCAGGAGGTCCTGGCCAGGATCCTGTACGGGAAGGCGGACCTCGGGCCGCTCACCGGGCGGCTGCGGGAGATCGTGGAGGCCTGCCTGGCGCCGGAGCCGGAAGAGCGGCCGGACGCGGAGGAGGTGCTGCGGCGGCTGCTGGGACAGGCGGTCGCGGGCGGCGACGTGCTGTCCTCGGGCGCCCAGGCCGCCGTCGGCCCGTCCGCGCGGGCCTCGTCCGCCGTCGGATCCGGCAGCACGCTCGCCGATCGCGAGCTGAGCACCGCCGGGCTCCGGCTGGTGATGGAGACCGCGCCGCGCGAGGGCGAGCCGGGGCGCATCCACGACCCCGACCCCACCACGAGCTTCCCCGCCGTCAACCGCGACACCGCTCCCGAGCCCCTGCCTCGCAGGCGGGTGAAGATCTGGCAGGTCGTCGTGGCCGCCGCGGGCGTGGCCATGGCGGTGGCCGGATTCGTGTTCTGGCTGCGCGGGGCCCAGGGGCCGGGCCTGGAGGGCACGTGGACGGGCTCGGCCGAGCACTCCACCGCGCAGCGGGTCTTCCCCGTCGAGCTGCGCCTGGGCTCCGACGGCGACGGCGGGACCATGCTGTGGGGCGCCGACCTGCACTGCTCGGGACGGCTCTCGCGGACCGGGAGCGGGACGGTCTTCACCCTCGACCGGGTCACCGGCAACGAGTGCTATCCCGGGACATTGCGGATGATCCCGAGGTCGGCATCGAACCAGATGGACATCAAGGTGACGCGCGAAGGTAAGGACGAGGTGACCTATTCGGGCACGGTCACCCGGGCATCCTGACCAGCTGTGTCACGGTCAGGCGGCGATTGCCCTGACCACCGTTGACTCGGGGCGGCCCGTTGCTTTCAGTAGAGAGCAGGCGAGGGTGGCGGCGAGGGGAGACGCCCGTGCCGACGGCGCAGCCGCTCAGAACGGGGGACCCACAGCGACTCGGGCAGTACGAGCTGTCCGGGCGACTGGGTGAAGGTGGACAAGGCGCGGTCTTCCTCGGCTGGAGGAGCGGGGAGACCTACGCGGTCAAGCTGCTGCACGGACCCGTGGGCGACGAGCGGGCGGCGTTCCTGCGGGAGGTCGAGCTGGCCAAGCACGTGGCGAGGTTCTGCACCGCCCAGGTGATCGACGCCGGGTTCGACGAGGGGCGTCCGTACATCGTCAGCGAATACGTCGACGGGCCGTCGCTGCACCGGGAGGTCGCGCTCACCGGGCCGCGGCGGGGCGGGGCGCTGGAGCGGCTGGCGGTCAGCACGGTGACGGCGCTCACGGCCATCCACCGGGCCGGGATCGTGCACCGCGACTTCAAGCCGCAGAACGTGCTGCTCGGCTCCGACGGGCCGCGCGTCATCGACTTCGGCCTGGCCAAGGCGCTGGACGCGGCGGCCACGGTGAGCGGGCGCGGGGTGGGCACGCCCGCCTACATGGCGCCCGAGCAGATCACGGCGTCAGCCGTAACGGGGGCCGCGGACGTGTTCTCGTGGGGCGCGACCATGTGCTTCGCGGCCAACGCCACGGCGCCGTTCGGGCAGGACTCGGTCGCGCCGGTGCTGCACCGCATCCTGACCGCGCCGCCCGAGCTGGGACGCCTGGACGGGCGGCTGCGGGCCCTCGTGGAGGCGTGCCTGGACAAGGACGCGCGAAACCGGCCCACCAGCAGGGACCTGCTGTTCGAGCTGCTGGGGGAGTCGGAGGTGCCGCCGGAGGTGCTGAGCTCGCCGCCAGCCCACATCCTGCGGGTCCCGCCGCTGGTGCCCGAGCAGCGCTCGTCGGAGCGGCCGCCGATGGCCGAGCCGGAGGCCACGGGGAGATCCGGTGGCTACCTGCTGCCCGGCTCCCGCGCCGGCTCGTCCACGCCCGCGGAAAGGGCCGGGGCGTCCGCGCCCACGGAAAGGGCCGGCGCGTCCACACCCACGGAAGAGAGCGTGTCCGCGCCCGCGTCGTTACCCGCCGGCTCCGGCCCGGGGAACGGTCCATCACCGGCGGCGAGGTCCAAGGTCGCCTGGCCGAGGGCCGCCATCGCGGTCTGCGCGGCCCTGCTGGTGACGGCCGCCGTGCTGCTGACCGCCCACATACCCACGGCCGACAGCGGCGCCCGGCCCCAGGCGCCGCAGGGGGCCGGCCCGTCGGTCCCCCCGAAGTCGGATCCGGTGAAGTCCCGGCCTCCGGCGGACAAGACGACCGCGCAGAAGGTCCCGCTCAAGACCACGGGGACGCTGGAGGCCCGTGGGCCCACGGCGCAGCCGCCGGTGGTGCGCCCGGCCACGGTCCCGGTCCCGGCCCTGGCGGGAATGGACAAGGGCGCGGCCACGAAAGCGATCAAACAGGCCGGGCTGGTGCTCGGCACCGTCACCCAGCTCGACTCGCCGAAGAGGATCGGCCAGGTCCTCGGCGCCCAGCCCGCCCCGGGCCTGCTGGTGACCAGGGGCAGCAAGGTCTCGCTGGAGGTGTCGGCCGGATTGGCGGTGCCCGCGGTCACGGGCCTGCAGCGCAAGGCCGCGGAGAGCGCACTCACCGACGCGGGCCTCGCGGCGGGCGCGGTCACCCGTTCCTGCACCGACCGGCCGGACGGGCAGGTGCTCTCCACGCAGCCCAAGGCGGGCCGGCGCGTCACGGGCGGCACCTCGGTGGCGCTCACGGTCGCGCGCAACGGCACCACGGTCCCGTCGGCCGTCGGCCAGGCGCTGGAGGACGGGCGGGCGGCGCTGATCGCGGCCGGGTTCACGGTGCGGACGAAGGGTCAGGTCGTGGACGACGAGTCGCGGGTGGGCACGGTCCTCGACCAGAGCCTCCAGCCCGGCACCTGCGCCAAGCCGGGAAGCGCGGTCGAGATCACCTTCGGCCTGGCCGCCCAGTCGGGCCCGGACCCGGGTGAGCCGGGGGAGACCCCCACCACCGGCCCGACCTCCGGCGAGTGAACCTCCGCGAGGTCACCACTCACGCAGGAACGGTTCCGTCCAGGGTGACGGTCTCGCCGTGCAGCCGCGACCTCTCGGCGGCCCAGGCGATGAGATGACTGTGCAGGCTCTCGCCCGGCGAGGAGAGGATCGAGGAGCGGTCTCCGGTGGCGACCGCGGTCAGGAACGCCTCGACCAGCGCCTCGTCACCGCCCCCGTGGCCGCCCCGGGCCGTCGAGTCCCCCGTGGGCCGGGTGTCGACGGTCTCCTCGCGGCCGGTGACGAAGTCGAACAGGATCAGGCGGTCGCCGTCGCCCTCGATCCAGCCGCGGGTGCCGAAGATCCGGGTCTGCCGGTGGAGCGCGGGCGTGAAGCCGGTCATGGTGAACGACGCGGTCGTGCCGCCCTCGAACTCCATGTTCACGACCTGGTGGTCGACCACGTCGTTGTCGCAGGCGTACACGCACCTGCCGTACGGGCCCGTCCTCAGCGCCTCCAGCACGCCGGCCTCGGAGACGTCGTCGGTGAGCACCGACACCGGCCACTCCGCGCGCCCGGCCAGCGGCAGGTAGACGCGCTTGGCCGAGTACGGGCACGTCGGCTCGACCGCGCAGTCCAGGCAGCGGTCGGCGGCGCCCTCCGGGCGGTTCTCCGGGCGGAAGTGCATGAGCCCGCCGAACGACGACACGCGCGTGACCTGCTTGCCGGTGAGGTGCACCAGCCAGTCGAGGTCGTGGCTCGACTTGGCCAGCAGCATGAACGTGGACTCGTCGGAGCGGCGCCAGTTGCCCCGCACGTACGAGTGCGCCTGGTGCCACCACCCGACCGGCTCCAGGTGCTGGATGCTGACGATCTCGCCGATCCTGCCCTCGTCCAGCAGCGCCTTCAGCGCCCGCGTGTACGGCGTGTACCGGAGCACGTGGCAGACGGCGAAGACGGCGTCGGACCGTCCGGCGGCCTCGACGATGCGCCGGCAGTCGTCCTCGGAGACCGCCATCGGCTTCTCCAGCAGGATGTCGTAGCCCAGCTCGGCGAAGCGCACCGCGGGCTCGACGTGGTCCCTGTCCTGGGTCGAGACGATCACCGCGTCCGCCTGGCGGGGGAGCGCGGCCAGCTCGCGCCAGTCCGCGTACTGCTCGGCCTCCGGGAACCTGGCGCGGCGGGTCTCCAGCGGATCGGCCACCGCCACCACCCGCGCCCGGCCACTCCCGGCGGCGTGGCGGGCGTAGGAGGTCCCCCGCGACCCCGCGCCGACGACGGCGAGCGTGACCATGACGCCTCCAACATATGTAACCAGTTCACGTATGTCTGGCCGATGCTAGGATCCTGGCTGGTGTTCGTCAATGGGGGTTATGGGAAAGGGTCTCATAAGTTGACCGAGCTCCGCCCAGGTGACGCGTCCCTGCTGCGCAAGCTGAACACCCAGGTCACGCTCAGGGCCCTGCGCCGCGAGGGCGTGGCCACGCTGACCCAGCTCGGCCGCATCACCGGCCTGTCCAGGCAGACGGTGGAGGCGGTGCTCGACGAGCTGGGCGAGCGCGGCCACGTCACGGAGGTGCCGCCCGACGAGGGCGTGATGGGGCGGCCCGCCCGGCGCTTCGGGTTCCGCGCGGACGCCGGTTACGTGGTGGGTGTGGAGGTCGGGGGCGACGGGATCGTGGCCGCGCTGGCCGATCTCAACGGCGAGGTGATCGCCTGGGAGCGGGCCGGCGTCTCCGGCGACGCCGCGGCCCACGAGCGGCTGGAGGCGGCCCGGCGTACGTCGCTGAAGTGCGTGGACAGCGCGGGCGTCGCGCGCAAGCGGGTCTGGGCGGTCGCGGCGGGCACCTCGGGCATCGTGGACCGCACCGGCCGGGTGACCCTGTCGATCACGCTGCCCGGCTGGACGGGCGTGGACCTGGCGGAGCTGGCCGGGCGCTGGTTCGGCTGCACGGCGCTGGCAGCCAACGACGCCAACCTCGCCGCGCTCGCCGAGCACTGGCGCGGCAGCGCGCAGCACGCCTCCGACGTCGTGTACGTGCTCGTCGGCCACCGGGCGGGCGCGGGCATCCTCATCGGTGGGCGGCTGCACCCGGGCCGCAACGGCGCCGCGGGCGAGATCGGCACGCTGCGCCAGGTCGGCTGGGAGGACGCGGCCCGCGAGCTGGTCAAGGACGCCTCGGCGGCCGAGGTGTTCGAGGCGGCGCTGGCGGGCGACCGCGACGCGGCGCGGCGGGTCGACCGCTACGCCGAGAACCTCGCGATCGGCGCCGCGGCGCTCGCGCTGGCCATCGACCCCGACCTGCTGGTGCTGGGAGGCGGTCACTCGCAGACGGGCGACGTGCTGCTCGAACCGCTCCGCCGGCACCTGGCCGAGCTGTGCGTGAGCGTGCCGGAGGTGGTGGCCTCCACGTTCGGGGACGAGGGTGTGGCGCTGGGCGCCGTACGCCTCGCGCTCGACCACGTCGAACGGGAGGTGCTGGGTCTCTAGAAAGCCCGGCAGGCCTCCAGCAGCACCTCGCGGACCTGCTCCTCCGGCAGGTCCATGGTCCTGACCGCGCCCCACTGCAGCGCGCCGAGCAGGGCCCAGCTCTTCAGCCTGGTCTCCGGGTCGGGGGCGTCGCCCACGAGCCTGCCGTAGATCTCGTCCCTGAACGTCCTGACCGTCGCGCGCTCCGACTCCGGCGAGCCGGGGTCCTCGGCGGCCAGGTCCTCCATGAACAGGCGGATCACCGAGCGGTAGCGCACCGCGAAGGTCACCAGCGCGTCGACGAACGCCTCCCTGCTGGGGAAGTCGGTCCCGAGCAGCGCCAGCATGTCGTCTCCCGCCGGGGCGAGCAGCTCGGAGGCCAGGCGGTCTTTCGGGTGGAAGTGGTAGGCGACGGCGGTCTTGGTCAGTCCCACGGCCGCGGCGATGTCGGCCAGCGAGGTGCCCGCGTAACCGCGCTCGGCGAACAGCTCTCTGGCCGCGGCCAGGATCCGGGTCCGGGTGTCGTCGGGTGTGGTCATCATCTCATTTCCATGCGATGCATCCCCCTCCGGATATTTCCTGCTTTATCGTAGTCCTGTACGAGCGTACAGGACGGCCGTCGAGAGGGACTTGGGCGATGACGCGGTTTCTTGGGCGGCTGGGCGGCTGGTGCGCGCGGCACGGGCGGTTGGTGCTGGCGTTATGGGTGGTCGTGGCGGCCGCGCTGATGGGCGGGAGCCTCGTGCTCGGCAGCCCGGTCAGCAACGACGTGACGATTCCCGGCACCGACGCGCAGCGGGCGCACGACCTGATGAAGACCGGCTTCGGGCCGGGATACGACACCGGCGGGACGGTGCAGCTCGTCCTCTACTCCGCCGGTGGGCCGCTCGTCGAGAAGCCGCGCAAGAAGGCCGTCGAGGACGTCCTGGCGCGCCTGCGCACGATGCCGCACGTCGTCGGGGTGGACACCCCGTTCAGGCGCGGCGGCATCTCCGCGAACCTGCAGATCGGGCTCATCGCCGTCCGCCTGCAGGGCCACGACGGCACCAAGGTCGCCGAGAACACGCGGGCGCTGTCGAAGGCGGCCGACCCGGTGCGGGCCGCCGGGATCGAGGTGGTGGCGGCCGACAGCTCCACCCCCGCCGACAAGGACATCAAGACCGGGCCCAGCGAGATCATCGGCGTGGTGTGCGCGCTGCTGGTGCTGGTGTTCGCGTTCGGGACGCTGGCGGCCGCGCTGGTGCCGATCTTCACGGCCCTGGTCAGCGTCGCCACGGGGCTCGGCGTGATCGGGCTGCTCGGACACGTGCTCGACGTGCCCAAGCAGGCGGGCATCATGGCCACGATGATCGGGCTGGGCGTGGGCATCGACTACGCGCTGTTCCTGCTGTCCCGGCACCGGCGGCTGCTGGCCGACGGGGTGCCGGTGGTGGAGTCCGTACGGCGGACCGTGGCGAGCTCGGGCGGGGCCGTGGTGTTCGCGGGCGGCACGGTGATGATCGCCCTGAGCGCGCTCATGCTGGGCGGCTTCCCGCTGCTGGCGACGCTCGGCTGGATCACCGGCATCTCGGTCGTCACCGCCGTGCTGACCTCGGTCACCCTCGTCCCGGCCCTGCTGGGAGTGCTCGGCCACCGGATCGACGCGCTCAAGGTGCCGTTCCTGCGCGGCGGCGGTTCGTCCGGCTCCGGATGGGCCGGCCTGGGGTCGTGGGTGGCGCGCCGGCCGTGGCAGGTGCTGTTCGGCAGCGTGCTGGCGCTGGGCCTGCTGGCCGCCCCGGCGCTGGCGCTGAAGCTCGGGCCGCTCGACGACGGGTACGGCGTCAAGGGCTCGGAGCCCAGACGGGCCTACGAGCTGATGGCCGACGGCTTCGGCCCCGGCATCAACGGCCCGCTGCTCGTGGTCGCCGAACTGCCCGCCAAGGTGGCCGGGGAGAAGGACCCGGTCGTCGGCCGGCTCTCCCGAGAGGTCGGCGACGTCGACGGCGTCGCGCACGTGGCCACCCCCAAGGTCAACTCCTCGGGCCGCTCCGTGCTGCTCCAGGTCGTCACCGAGTACAAGCCCAGCGACCCGCGGGCGTCCGGCGTGGTCAAGGACATCAGGGCCGTCTCGCTGCCCGGGGTGAGCGTGCACGTCGGCGGCAAGGTGGCGGCCATGACCGACGCGGGCACCCGGATGTCCGAGCGCACCCCGCTGGTCATCGGCGTGGTGGTGTTGCTGAGCGCCCTGCTCCTGCTGCTCGCCTTCCGCGCGCCCGTCGTCGCGGTCAAGGCCGCCGTGATGAACCTGATCTCGCTCGGCGCCGCCTTCGGCGCGCTCGCCCTGGTGTTCTCGATCGGCCTGGGCAGCCGCCTGGTGGGCATGGACGCCCCGGCCAGCTCCTCATACCTGGAGACGCTCTTCTTCTCGGTGCCGATCGAGAGCTACGTGCCGCTGATGCTGTTCGCGGTGCTGTTCGGGCTGTCGATGGACTACGAGGTGTTCCTGCTGACGGCGGTGCGGCAGGCGTACCTGCGGCACCGGGACAACGCGCGGGCGGTGGCGGAGGGGCTCGGCTCGACGGGCCGGGTCATCACGTCGGCCGCCCTGATCATGGTGGCCGTGTTCGTGGCGTTCATCGCGTACCCGGACCCCATGGTGAAGACGTTCGGGGTGGGGCTGGCGGTGGCCATCGCGGTGGACGCCACGATCATCAGGGGGTTCCTGGTGCCGGCGACGATGGTGCTGCTGGGGCGGCTCAACTGGTGGTGCCCGCGCTGGCTGGACCGCCTCCTGCCGAACCTCTCGGTGGAGGGGCACGAGGAGGAGGAGCTCCGCGCGCCCGAGCGGCCCGAGCCGGTCAAGCTGGGGGTCTAGCCGCCTCTCAGTCCGTGTCGGCGAGGTTGCAGGCGGGGACCCAGCCGACGATGCCGGTGGCCGCGTTGCGGCCGTGGTGCCACAGGATGCTGTCGAAGTAGTCGTCGCACTGGTAGTGGCCGCGCTCCTCCGACCAGTCCGACTCGAAGCCCTGGCCCGGGTAGCCGAAGCCGACGAGGACGGCGTCGCGTCGCGGCTCGCTCCAGATGGCCACGCCGACGGCGGCGAAGTCGTACACGCCCTTGGCCCCGGCGGGCGCCGGGCCGGTCATGGCCACGGCCGTGAGAACCGTGGCCATGGTGGCTCGCCGGAGGCGCACCCTGAGTCTTCTCTCGGTCATGACACTCAGGGTAAGAGTGGCGTGACGCCGGGTGTTCGTATTTCAGAAGGTGATGACGGTACGCGCCACCGAGCCCTCCCGCACGTGGGCCACGGCGTCGTTGATCCGGTCGAGCGGCAGGCGTTCGGAGATGAGGCCGTCGAGGTCGAGGCGGCCCCGCAGATACTGCTCGGCCAGCATGGGCAGGTCGCGCTGGGGCGCGGCGTCGCCGCCCTGGGTGCCCATGAGGCGGCGGGAGGCGAACAGCAGGCCGGGATCCACCTCCACGGCCTGGCCCTGGGGCGGGCTGCCGACCATGACCGTGGTGCCGCCGGACTGGGTCGCGGCGAAGGCCCTGGCCAGGACGCCGGGTGCGCCCGTCGCGTCGAAGGCGTGATCGACGCCGCCCTTCACCAGCTCGTCCACCTGCCGGGGCAGGTCGTCGGCCACGATCGTGTGGGTGGCGCCGAAGCGCTCGGCCAGCTTGAGCTTCTGCTCGGCCACGTCGGCGGCGATGATCGTGGTGGCGCCCGCGAGCACCGCGCCCTGGATGACGTTGAGGCCGACGCCGCCGCAGCCGACGACGAGGACGTGGGCGCCGGGCTGGACCTTGGCGACGTTCATGACCGCGCCGATGCCGGTGACCACTCCGCAGGCCAGCAGGCACATGGCATCGAGGGCCGCGTCTTTCGAGATCTTCACGCACATGGCCTCGGTGACGACCGCGTACTCGGCGAAGGAGCCGATGCCGATGAACCGGCGCGTCTCCTGCCCGTCCAGGGTGATCCTGGGTGCGCCGCCCATGATCGTCTGCAGCCTGACGGGGCCCGAGCACAGGTGGAACCGGCCCGCCCCGCAGTTGCGGCACCGCCCGCAGGGGCCGTTCATCGAGATGATGACGTGGTCGCCGGGCCGGACGCCGGTGACGCCCGCGCCGACGCTCTCCACCACCCCGGCGCTCTCGTGCCCGAGGATGAACGGCAGCCTGCTGACCACCGGGCTCTTGCCGTCGATGGCCTTGAGGTCGGAGCCGCACACGCCCGACGCCTTGATCCGCACGCGGACCTCGCCCGGACCCGGGTCGGCGATCTCCACCTCGCGGATCTCCATGGGGGCGTGGAAGCCGGTCAGGACGGCCGCGCGCATCAGCATGCGCCACACGGTAACCCGGTCGCGCGATTGCGAGCAAGCGGTTGCTCGGGCGACCCCGTTGACACTCTTCCTGGGCGAATTTACGCTCGGCGCAAAACCAAGCGAGCGCTAGGCCAATTTGCGGGAGGCCAGGATGGTACGGCGGGTCGCGGCGGCACTCACGGCAACAACGCTGCTCGTCTCCGGGTGCGCGGCCCAGCAGAAGAGCGCGGCCGGTTCGGCGGCGCCCGGGGTGACCGACACGACGATCAAGGTCGGCGGCGTGCTGACCAAGACCAGCGCCAGCGGCTACTCGACCAAGGACGCCGAGATCGGGGCGAAGGCCAGGTTCGAGCGGGCCAACGCCGAGGGCGGCGTGAACGGGCGGAAGATCGAGTTCATCGGCGCGGAGGACGACGGCCAGGACGCGGCCAAGGGCGACGCGGCCGCCAAGAAGCTCGTGCAGAAGGACCAGGTCTTCGCCCTCGTCCCCGTGCACGCCCCGAACTTCGGCGGCGCCGCCTTCCTCGAACAGCAGGGCGTGCCCTGGTTCGGCTGGGCGACCGGCCCGCAGTGGTGCGGCACGAAGACCGGCTTCGGCTACAACGGCTGCCTGGCCCCCAAGCAGGGCGCGGGCTCCCAGACATGGTGGGGCCGGCAGCTGGCCGACCTGCTCGGCGGCGCCGAGGGCAAGAGCGTGTACGTCCAGACCTCCGACTCCAGCGGCAGCAAGTACGGCGGCACCACCATCTCCCAGTCGTTCACCGCCGCCGGATTCAAGCTGGTCGGCGTGAACTCCGGCCTCCCGGCCGCCGCGCCACCCCCTGACTGGCTCCCGTACGTCAACAAGATCATGACCTCGAACGGCGGCAAGGCCCCCGACGTCGTGGTCTCCGTGATCGCGGGCACCAAGTTCAACGTCGGCCTGTACTCGGCGCTCAAGCGGGCCGGCTACAAGGGCGTGCTCACCGACGCGACCAGCTACGACGCCGCCATCCTCAAGGACCAGGCCAGCGCGCAGGCCCTGGAGGGCGTGATCGCGGCGCCGATGTTCGAGCCGTTCGAGTCCACCGCCCCCGAGATCGCCCGCTTCAAGCAGGACGTCGAGAAGGTCGCGCCGGGCGCCGTACCCACCCAGCACATGGCGATCGGCTACTGGTCCGCCGACATCTTCCTCGACATGCTCGGCAAGGCCGGCAAGGACCTCACCCGCGAGAAGTTCCTGGCGACCGGCAACGGCGACTACCTTTACGAGAACGCCGGGTTCGGCAGGATCCAGTACCCCAAGGACCACAGCGAGCCGAACGGCTGCGGCGCCCTGGTCAAGCTGGAGAAAGGCGCCTTCCAGGTGGCCAAGAGCATGAAGTGCTTCGACAACGTGCCGCTCAAATGATCCTTGGATACGTGCTCAGCGGCCTGGTCACCGGGGCGATCTTCGCGGTCATGGGGTCGGGCCTGACGCTGTCGTACGCGGCGACCGGGGTGTTCAACTTCGCCCACGGCGCCGTCGGATTCCTGTCCGCCCTGCTGTTCTACGAGCTCAACCAGGCGGCCGGGCTGCCCGCGTGGCTGTCGGCCCTGGTGTCGGTGGTCCTGTTCGCGCCCGCGCTCGGATACGTGCTGCACAAGACCATGTTCGGCGGGCTCGCGCAGGCGGGCGAGACCGCGCAGATCGTCGCCACGATCGGCCTGACGATCGCGCTGCCCGCGCTGGGCCTGCTGGTCGTGGACCTGGCCGGGCTGCCGAGCGCGGACGCGACCTCGCTGCCGCGCGGCGTCGGCCCGCATCCGGCGCTCTCCTTCGAGGTGCTCGGGGCCCGGCTGGACACCGACCAGCTCATCACGTTCGGCTTCTCGGCAGTGGCGGCGGCCGGGCTGTGGGCGTTCATGCGGCACTCGCCGTACGGGCTGCGCATGCGGGCGGCCGTGGACCGGCGCCGGCTGGCCACGCTCCGGGGCATCGACGCGGACGCCACCTCGGCGCTGGCCTGGATGCTCGGCTCGGGACTCGCCGGGCTCGCCGGGGTGCTGGCCGTGTCCGTGCTCGGGCTGGACGCGACTGCGTACACGGTGCTGCTGTTTGCCTCGGCGACGGCGGCGGTGTTCGGGCGGCTGCGCTCGATCCCGTGGACGTTCGCGGCCGGGCTGGCGCTCGGCGTGGTCCAGAACCTGGTCGCCGGATACACCGACTTCCTCGAAGAGGTCACGGGGCTGCGCACGGCCGTGCCGGTGATCCTGCTGTTCGCCGGGCTCGTCCTGCTGAACAGGTCGCGCGAGCGGGTGGCGGGCAGCGCGGCCGAGGACGCGCCCCCGCCCGACCACCTGGCGGGGCTGCCGCCCTGGCGCCGCAGGATGCCGTGGGCGCTCGGGCTGGCCGCGCTGGTCGGGTTCACCTTCCTCGCGTCCGAGTACTACGTGGGCGTGGCCGCGCATGGGCTGGTGCTGGCGCTGATCTTCTGCTCGTTCGTGGTGGTGACCGGCATCGGCGGCATGGTCAACCTCGCCCAGGCCGCCTTCGCCTCGATGGCGGCGCTGACCTGCGGATGGGCGTTCTCGTCCGGGCTGCCGTTCTTCGTGGCGATCGTGCTGGGCGTGCTGGCGGCCGCCGCCGTCGGGATGCTGGTGGCGCTGCCCGCCCTGCGGCTGGGCGGGCGGGTGCTGACGCTGGCCACGCTGGCCATGGCGCTCCTGGCCGACCAGGTGCTGTTCCAGGTGGACGCGTTCAGCAACGGGACCATCGGGTGGCCGGTGCCCGCGCTGGGGCTCGGCTTCGCCGACACCTCGGATCCGCGGGTGCGGGTGCTGGTGCTGCTCCTGCTGATCGGGGCGGTCGCCCTGCTCGTACGCAACCTCGAAAGGTCGGCCTCCGGGCGGGCGATCCTCGCGGTCAGGTCGGCCCCCGCCGCCGCCATGACGTCCGGGCTGTCGGCGCCCCGTACCAAGATCGTGCTCTTCGCGCTGGCGTCGGCGATCGCCGGGCTGGGCGGCGTGCTGTTCGCCGTCTCCAAGGGCTCGATCACCGCCACCGACCTGCCGGCGTTCTCCGGGTTCGTGTGGCTGGCCGTGGTGGTGCTCCAGGGCGTGCGCCGCGTCGGCGGCGCGGTGCTCGGCGGCCTGATCGCGGTGGCCGTGCCCGAACTGCTCGCCACCTGGGGCGTGTCCGCGCACGTCGGGGCGATCCTGTTCGGGGCCGGCGGCGTGATCCTGGCCAAGCATCCCGACGGGGTGCTCACCCAGCTCGCCGAGCTCCGCCACCGCCGCGCCCCGTCAGAAGGGGCCCCGTCAGAAGGGACCCCGTCAGAACGGGCCCCGGCGGTGCCGGTTCCGGTCGCGGTGCCGGTTCCGCCGCCGGTCCAGGTGGACGGGCCGCTGTTCAGGCTGGAGGGCGTGGTCGCCGGTTACGCGGACAGCACGGTGCTGCGCGGCGTGGACCTGGCCGTCCGGCCCGGCGAGGTGGTCGCGCTGCTCGGCGCCAACGGGGCGGGCAAGTCCACGACCTGCGCGGTGGCCGCCGGCGACCTGGCCGTCACCAGCGGCCGGATCCTGCTGGACGGCGAGGACGTCACCGCCTGGCCCGCGCACCGCAGGGCCCGCGCGGGCATCCTGCTCGCGCCCGAGGGCCGGGGCGTGTTCCCCGGGCTCACGGTGGAGGAGAACCTGCGGACCTGGCTGCCCGACCCGGCCCTCGTCTACGAGCGCCTGCCGCAGCTCGCCGAGCGCCGCGCCGTGCTCGCCGGCGCCCTGTCCGGCGGCGAGCAGCAACTGCTCACGCTCGCGCCCGCGCTGGTGCGGCCGCCGCGGGTGCTCATCGCCGACGAGCCGTCGCTGGGGCTGGCGCCGATGATGGTGCGGCAGGTGTTCGACGTGTTCGCCGAGCTGCGCTCTCGTGGCGTCGCGCTGTTGCTGGTCGAGGAGAAGGCCACCGAGGCGCTGGCCGTCGCCGACCGGGTGGCGTTCATGCGGCTGGGGCGCGTCACCTGGATGGGGCCGCGCTCGGAAGTGGACGGCGAGCGGCTGACCGCCGCCTACCTGGGGGTGCGGTGACATGCTGGCCGTGGAGGGCGTGTCGGTGGCGTTCGGCGGGGTCAGGGCGCTGGACCGGGTGTCGTTCGACGTCGCGGCGGGTCAGGTGTGCGGCGTGATCGGGCCGAACGGGGCCGGGAAGACGACGCTGTTCGACGTGGTGTCGGGGCTGCGCCGGCCCGGCGAGGGCCGGGTCAGCCTGGCGGGGCGGGATCTGACCGGCGTGTCCCCGGTCCGGCGGGCCAGGGCCGGGATGCGGCGCACGTTCCAGCGGACCCAGGTCTTCGGCCGGCTCACCGTGGCCGGCAACGTACTGGCCGCGCTCGACTGGCACGGCGGCGGTGGCGGGCTCGCCGCCGACCTGGTCGGCTGGCCCGCCCGCCGGCGGCTGGAGCGCGAGCGCGGCGAGCGCGTGGCCGAGGTGCTGGAGCTGTGCGGGCTCACCCCGCTGCGCGACGCGTACGCCGCCGCGCTCCCCGTCGGGCAGCGCCGGCTCGTCGAGCTGGCCAGGGCCCTGGCCGACCGCCCCCGCCTCCTGCTGCTGGACGAGCCCACCTCGGGCCTGGACGCCTCCCAGACGGCACGCCTGGGGGAGGTCGTCAAGGCGCTGGACACGACCGTGCTGCTGGTCGAGCACGACATGGGCTTCGTCATGGACACCTGTGACCGGATCGTCGTGCTCGACCTCGGCAAGGTGATCGCCGCCGGCGCGCCGGCCGAGATCCGGGAGGATCCGGTCGTCAGGGCCGCCTACCTAGGCTGAGTGGCACTCGGTGAACGACAGGATGCGGCGCCAGGAGTCCTGGCACGCGTCCGCCCACTCGGCGTACGTGCGGTCGAAGAACGAGTGGGGCGCGCCCTCGTAGACGACCTTCTCGTGCTCCGTGCCGACCCGGTCGAGCGCCGCCTCGAACGCCTCGAACTGCTCGGGCGTGGTCGCCGTGTCCGCTCCCGCGAGCAGCATCAGCAGGGGCGCGCCGGGCCCGGCCTGCGGCTCCTCGATGGCGCGCAGCGCGCCGTAGAAGCCGATGCCGCCGGCCAGGCCGTTGCCCTCGTACGCCTGCCGCCACGAGTGGGCGCCGCCCATGCAGAAGCCGACCGTGAAGACCGGCCCGTCGAGCTGCTCGGTGGCCGCCCTGGCGTCGGCCCTGACGTGCTCGGCCTTGAGCTGCTGGACGTGCTTCATGAAGTCGAAGTCGTCGTCCCGCTCGCCGAGACCCGCCGTGCGGCCGAAGTAGTCGATCGCGATCGCACGGAAGCCCGCCTCGGCGAAGCGCACCGCGAGGTCGCGGTAGTACGGGTGCAGCCCGCGCACGTCGGGCAGGATCACCACGCTGCGCCCGTTCGGCTCGGCGGGCTCGGCCCGGTAGGCGAGCAGACGGTTGCCGTCGGCGGCAGTCAGCTCCATCTGCTCATGAGAGGCCACCTCGCCCTGGATCGGCGGTGCGGGCGGCCTGCTGTCGGTGGAATGGCACATGAGGCCAGCATGCCCATCGTGATTCCGGCTATCCAGGTACTCGGAGGGTCAGGCTCGGCGTGTCCCGGCAGAGCCATCCAGGGGCAGACTTGTACCCATGAACCGGGAACTCGGGGCTTTTCTCCAGGCCCGCAGGAACGAGGTCCTGCCCGAGGACGTGGGCCTGGCGAGCGGGCCGCGCCGCCGGGTGCGCGGGCTGCGCCGCGAGGAGCTGGCCGAGCTGGCGGGCATCAGCGTCGAATACCTCGTACGCCTCGAACAGGGGCGGACCGCCCAGCCGTCCGCGTCCGTGATGGAGTCGCTGGCCAGGGCGCTGGACCTGAGCGAGGCCGAGCGGACGCACCTGTTCGACCTGGCCGCGCCGCGGCCGCGCAGGGCGCGGCCGTCCGGCGGGGTGCGGCGGGAGCTGGTGGAGCTCATCGACCGGATGACGGACATCCCGGCGATGATCTTCGACCACCGGCTCGACCTGCTTGCCTGGAACCGGCTGGCCGACGCGCTCTTCCCGGGCCTCTGCCGCCCCGGCGCCAACCTGGCCCGGTACAACTTCCTCACCGAGCCCGACCTGTACGCCGACCGCGAGGAGGTGCTCCGGGCCACGGTCGGGCAGCTCCGCCTCGCCACCGGCCGCCACCCCGACGACCCGGCGCTGACCGCCCTGATCGGCGAGCTGTCGGTGCACAGCCGGAGCTTCCGCACCCTCTGGGCCGGTCGCGTCGTCAAGGAGCGCACCAACGGGGTCAAGCGGTTCACGCATCCGGTGGTGGGTGAGCTGGCGCTGCGTTACGAGACGTTCGACCTGCCGGGCGGATCGGGGCAGCGGCTGAGCCTGCTCCACCCCGAGCCGGGCGGCGCCAACGAGGAGTCGCTGCGGTTGCTCGCCTCCTGGTCCGCCTAGTAGGTGGGGGCGGTGCGGAACGCGTCGATGAGGTGCGCGCGGACCCTGGCCACCGCAGGTTTCGCCAGCGCGCCCGAGCGGACGGCCAGGTAGCCGGTGTTGATCGGGGCCTCGTCGGGATCGGCCAGCGTGACCAGCGTGCCCGCCGCCAGGTCGCGGCGGCACAGGTAGGCGGGCAGCACGGAGACGCCCATCCCGGCCCTGACGGCGCTGAGCACGCCGCGCAGGTCGGGGATGACGACCTGCGCCGCCATCGCGGGCCGCCTGCCGAACACGGAGCGCCAGTAGCGGCGCACGATGGGCAGGTCCTCGGCGTAGGCGACCAGCGGCACGGCCGCCAGCTCCCTCGGCCCCACCTCGGCGAGGGCCAGAGACGGGGCGGCGACCAGCAGGAACTCCTCGTCGTAGAGGGGGTCCGCGTGCACGCCGCGCACCCGGGGCCGGATCGTGGAGATCACCAGGTCCAGGCGCCCGGCCGCGAGGTCCGTCAGGAGGTCGTCGGACAGCCCGAGCGTCGTGCGCAGCCGCAGCCCGGCGCTCACCAGCGGGGCGAGCATCGGCAGCACCTCCTCGCACAGGAACTCGGCGGGCCCGCCCAGGTGCACGGCCGCGTCCGAGGGCAGCTCCGACTCGACCACCCCGTCCAGGGCGTCCAGCGAGGGCGCCACCCGGCGGGCCAGCTCGTCGGCGGCGGGCGTGGGCGCCACCCCGCGCGGCAGCCGGTCGAACAGCGGCCGGTCCAGCACCGACTCCAGCGACTTGACCTGCGCCGTCACGGCCGGCTGCGACAGGCCGAGGGTCTGCGCGGCGGCCGTGATGGAGCCGGTCCTGTGCACCGCGAGGAACGTCCGCAGCAGGTCGAGCGAGATTGGCGACATATCAATATTCTGATACCTAAGGCGATATTTCGTTATTTGTTACTTATGGCGGGCCAGGGCGACGATGTGAGACATGAACAAGCGCATTCTGATAGCTCTGACCAGCCATGACGACCTCGGCGGCGTGGAGCGGACCGGATACTACGTGCCGGAGGCGGCCCACCCCTGGGAGATCTTCCGCAAGGCCCGCTACGAGGTGGACGTCGCCAGCGTGCGGGGCGGGCGGCCGCCCCAGGACGGGTTCGACGCGGGCGACCAGACCCAGGTGGCCTTCCTCGCCGAGCTCGGGCAGCGGGACACCGACCGCCTCGCGGACGTCGACGCCTCCCGCTACGACGCCGTGCTCTACGCCGGAGGCCACGGCACCATGTGGGACTTCCCCGACGACCCGGACGTCATCCGCGTCGGCCGCGAGGTGTACGAGCGGGGCGGAGTGGTGGCGGCGGTCTGCCACGGCCCGTCCGCGCTGGTGAACCTGACCCTCTCCGACGGCTCGTACCTGGTGGCGGGCAAGCGGGTGGCGGCCTTCACCAACGAGGAGGAGCGGCTGCGCGGCGTGGCCGACGTGGTGCCGTTCCTGCTGGCGGACAAACTGGTCGAGCGTGGCGCCGCGCACGAGCCGGGCGCCAACTGGCAGGCTCAGGTCGTGGTGGACGGCAGGCTCGCCACCGGCCAGAACCCGGCCAGCGCAGCGCCTCTCGCGGAGCGCGTCCTCGACGTCCTCGCCGAACGGCGGGGCTGAGAAGCGGAATCGCCGCCGGATGGCGGTTGTTTGCCGCGGCGCGGGCTCTGACCATCGAGGAGTGGCCCCATGGAAGGGATAACAGATGGCATTCCACCCCAACCTCGACCCTGAGATCCGCGCCTTTCTCGAGCGGACTCCGCTCCCGGCGTTCGACACGGCGAACCTGACGCCCGAGGAGTTGCCCGGGCACCGGGCGCAGATCAACGCGTTCCTCGCCGCCGCGCCGCCGGCCGACACCGACGTGGTGATCGAGGACCGGCACGTGCCGGGCCCCGACGGCGCTCCCGACGTGCGGGTACGGATCTACCGCCCGGCGGGCGACGCCGAGGGGCGGCCGGGTCTGTACTGGATCCACGGCGGGGGGATGATCATCGGCACGCCCGAGATCGACGAGGCGATGATGATCGGCTACGTCGAGGAGCTCGGGTGCGTGGCGGTCTCCGTCGACTACCGGCTGGCGCCCGAGAATCCCCATCCAGCGCCGGTCGAGGACTGCTACGCCGGGCTGGTGTGGACCGCCAAGGCGGCCGGCGAGCTGGGCATCGACCCGGCCAGGATCGTGGTCGGCGGCGCCAGCGCGGGCGGTGGGCTGGCCGCCGCGACCGTGCTGCTGGCCCGCGACCGGGGCGGCCCCGACGTGGCGTTCCAGCTGCTCGTCTGCCCGATGCTGGACGACCGCAACATCACCCCGTCCAGCCACGAGTTCACCGAGGCCGTGGTCTGGGACCGGAGCGCGAACCTCTTCGGCTGGACCGCCCTGCTGGGCGACCGGATCGGCACCGACGACGTGCCCCCGTACGCGGCCCCCGCCAGGGCCACGGATCTGGCCGGGCTGCCGCCGGCGTTCATCGACGTCGGTGAGCTGGAGGTGTTCAGGGACGAGGACGTCGACTACGCGCTGCGGCTGTCGCAGGCGGGCGTGTCCACCGAGCTCCACCTCTACCCGGGGGCCTTCCACGGCTTCGACGGGATGGTCCCGGACGCCGAGCTCTCCAAGCGGGCGCGGGCGGCCCGGCTGGCGGCGCTCAAGCGGGCGTACGGGCTCTAAGGGCTCAACCGCGGGCTCTAGGGGCTCAACAGTGGGCTCTAGGGGATCAAGCGGGCGTGCCGGACCTGAGGTTGGCGCGCAGCCGTACCAGGGCGAGGGCCAGGTGGGCGCGCAGGCGGCCGGCCGCGTCGGCGAGCGAGAAGCCCAGCACGGACTCGGCCCGGGCGATGCGCGCGGCCATCGAGCTGTGGTGCAGGTGCACGGTGGCGGCCGCGCCGCGGACCGAGCCCGCCAGGCACAGCGCCCGCACCGCCGCCAGCGACTCCTCGCCGAGCCGCTCCATCGCCCGGACGTCGGCCAGCCCCGCGACCGCCGGCTCCGGCAGGTCGGCGAACAGAGCCAGGGCGCCCAGCTCCGACCAGCGCATCACGCGATCGTGCGGGCCGGTGAAGCGGAGCGCGGTCCGCGCGCCGGCCCACGACTCGGCCGCCCGCGCGCCCGGCAGCTCGGGTCCGATGCCCACCCGCGACCCCTCGGGAAGGTCGCGGGGCAGGGTGGTCGCCACCAGGACCGCCTCCGTGTCGCCGATCCTGGTGGCGCGCACCTGGTGACCCATGGCGCGCAGGCCGGCGGCCAGCCCCCGGTCCGGCAGGGCGATCGCCAGGGCCTGCAGCGGGGCGGAGGGGGCGAAGCCGAGCAGGCGCAGGGCGCGGGCGCGTTCGGCCTCGTCGGTCTCGGCCGACAGCACCAGCTCCACCAGCGCGGGGTCCTGCCCCGACCGCGCCAGCGCGGCCGCGCGTTCCAGGGTCACCTCGGCCGCCACCGCGTACCGTTCGAGGACGATCTCGTCGAGCCCGTGCGCCGGCCCCTCGCGCTCCATCCAGACCGCCCCGAGCCCGTCGCTCAGCTCTCTGACCTGGGCTGGCGCCTCGGCGGGCGTGTCCACGGCGCCGCGGGGCGAGGTGCGGGTGCGGCGGCCGGTGGCCGCGTCGAGCAGCCCGACCGGGCACTGCGCCAGCCGCGCCGTGGCCGCGAGCAGCGTGGGCACGCTCACGTGGTCGCGAAGCAGCGAGTCGAAGTAGGCGATCACCCGCACCGCGCTCTCCGCGTCGGCGTCGAGCGTGGACAGCTTCAGCAGCAGTCCCTGCATGGCCAACAGACTATGTCCATGAACCGCTGTTCGGGTTACCAAGCGTGCGCTAGGTTGGTTATGTGGATCTCGTCTTCTCCCCGGCCGAGCAGGGCTTCCGTGCCGAGGTTCGCGACTGGCTGCGCGCGCACGTGCCGGGATCGCTGCCGTCCATGGACACCCCCGAGGGCTTCGCCGCACACCGCGCCTGGGAGGCGCTGCTGGCGGACCTGCGGCTGTCCGTCGTCTCCTGGCCCGAGGAGTACGGCGGGCGCGGCGCCTCCCTGATCGAGTGGCTGATCTTCGAGGAGGAGTACTGGGCCGCCGGAGCCCCCGCTCGGCTCACCCAGAACGGCATCTTCCTGCTGGGCCCCTCGCTGATGCGCTTCGGCACGCCCGAGCAGCGCAGGCGCTGGCTCCCGAGGATGGCCAGAGGCGACGACGTGTGGGCCCAGGCCTGGTCGGAGCCGGAGGCGGGCAGCGACCTGGCCGCCCTCACCTCCCGCGCCGAGCCGGTGCCCGGCGGCTGGCGCCTGTACGGGCACAAGACGTGGAGCTCGCGGGCCGCCTACGCCACGCACGGGTTCGGCCTGTTCCGCACGTCGGGGACGCGGCACAAGGGGCTGACGTACTTCCTCTTCCCCCTCTCGGAGGTCGCCGTGCGGCCGATCGCGCAGCTCGACGGGCTGCCGGGGTTCGCGGAGCTGCACTTCGACGGGGTGTTCACGGCCGATTCGATGGTGCTCGGCGAGGTCGGCGAGGGCTGGCGGGTGGCGATGGCCACCACGTCCTCCGAACGCGGCCTCACCCTGCGCAGCCCCGGCCGCTTCCTGGCCACGGCCGACCGGCTGGTCGAGCTGGCCCGCTCCTCGGGCGACCCCGTGGCGGCCGACCGGGCCGCCAGGTGCTGGGTCGAGGCGGAGGCGTACCGGCTGCACACGTTCGCGACGGCGCGGCGGCTCATGGCGGGGGAGGAGATCGGGTCCGCCGCCAGCATGGGGAAGGTGTTCTGGTCCGAGCTGGACCTGCGCATGCACGCCCTCGCCATGGAACTGCTGGGCGACCGGGCGGGGGAGGAGGGCTGGCTGGACGGTTTCCTGTTCTCGCTGGCCGGGCCCATCTACGCGGGCACGAACGAGATCCAGCGCAACATCATCGCCGAGCGGGTCCTGGGGCTGCCACGATGAACTTCGGATTCACCGACGAGCAGCTCGCGCTGGCCGCCACGGTGCGGGACGTGCTGCGGGCGCACTGCCCACCGGCCGCGCTGCGGTCCGAGCGGCGCGCGGGCTGGGAGCAACTGGCCGCGCTGGGGTTCTTCGGCCTGCTGGTGCCTCCCGAGTCCGACGGGCTGGGGCTCGGGCTGGCCGACGTCCTGCCCGCGCTGGAGGAGACCGGGCGGGCGTGCCTGCCGGGGCCCGTCGTCGAGACCGCCGTGGTGGCGCCGTACCTGCTGCCGGACCACCCCAAGCTGGCCTCCGGCGCCCTGCGCGTCGCCGTGCTGCCGCCGGGGCAGGCGTACGCGCCGGACGCCGACCTGGCCGACCTGTTGCTGGTGGCCCGGGACGACGGGTGGCGCCTGGTCGCCAGGGAGTCCGTACGCCTGGTGCCCAGGACCGGGACTGACCCGTGCCGTCCCGTGTTCGAGGTGGCCTTCGAGGAGTCCGAGGAGCTGGGCGGCTCGGACTCGTCGAAGGCCGCGCCGGCCCTGCGGCGGGCCACGGTGGCGACGGCGGCGCAGCTCATCGGGGTCGCCAGGGAGCTGCTTGCGGTCACCGTCGCCTACGCGCGGGTCCGGACGCAGTTCGGCGCGGCGATCGGGTCGTTCCAGGCGGTCAAGCACCAGCTCGCCGACGCGGCCGTGGCGGTGGAGTTCGCCGCGCCGCTGGTGCACCGGGCGGCCCTGTCGGTGGACCGGGCCGTAGAGAGCGCCGAACGGGACGTGAGCGCCGCCAAGGCCGCCGCCGGCGAGGCCGCCGTGCTCGCGGCCCGGGTGGCGCTGCAGGTTCACGGGGCGATCGGCTACACCGAGGAGCTGGACCTGCGGTTCTGGCTCGCGCGGGCCTGGTCGTTGTCGGCCGCGTACGGCACCACGGCGGCGCACCGGGAACGCGTCCGCACCGCCCTCCTGGGCGGCGACCCGCGGAGGTGGCCGTGAAGTTCGGGGTGCCGCTCGGTCTGGTGCATCCGGCCGCGTGGAAGGACGTGGCGGTGGCGGCGGACGAGCTGGGGTTCGAGTCGGTGTGGCTGCCCGAGCACCTCGTCTTCGCCACCGACCTGTCGCTCGCCCACTACCCGGGCACGTCCGACCCGGGGATCAAGCCGGGCACGCCGCTGTTCGACGCGCCCGCGTACCTGTGCTGGCTCGCCGCCTTCACCTCCCGCGTCAGGCTCGGTACGGCGGTGCAGCTCCTCGCGCTGCGCCACCCCTTCGTCTCCGCCCGCGCGTTCGCCACCCTGGACGTCGTCTCGTCGGGACGGGCGATCTGCGGGGTCGGCGCGGGCTGGTACCGGGGCGAGTGGGAGGCGGCCGGTGTCGAGTTCCGCACCAGGGGGGCCCGGCTGGACGAGGCGATCGAGGTGGTCAGGCGGCTCTGGAGCGAGCCGGTGGTCACCCATTCCGGGAGGTTCTACTCCTTTCCCGAGGTCGCGTTCGAGCCCAAGCCGGTGCAGCGGCGGCTGCCGGTGCTCGCGGGCGGGGAGTCGGCCGCCGCGCTGCGCCGGGCCGCGCGGCTGTGCGACGGGTGGATCAGCATGCCGCACACCCTTGAGTCCATCAAGCCGCAGCTCGACCGGCTGGGGGCGGGGGTGCCGGTGACCGCGCACGCGTACGCGCTGGCCTCGCCCGACGAGGTGCCCGCCTGGGCGGCGCTGGGCGTGGAGCGGCTGATCGTACGGCCCTGGGGCCGCAGCCGGGACGCGGTGTCCCGGCTGGCCGCCTTCGCCGCCGACTACGGGGTGGGGGACGCCTCCTGAGGGTCGCTCACGCGCGCCTCTTGAGGGTCGCTCACGCGCGGTGGCGTCCCCGCCTCCGGGGCTGGCCGGACGTGCTCCTGCCGGGCTGACTCGGGGCGCTGCGGCCGGGCTGGCCGGCGGTGCTCCTGGCCGGATGACCGGAGGCGGCCCTGCCGGTGCTGCCCGCGCCGACCAGCTGGCGATCGTCCTCGTGCCGGTGCGGCTGCGCGGACCCGGCGGAGGCGTGGCGGCGGCCCGCCAGCGGGGCGTCCTGCGCGAACGGCTGCGCGCCGCCGATGTGCACGCCCTGGGTGGGCGCCGGACGGCGGTGGCGGCGGCCACGCGGCGGGAGGTCGGCCGTGCCGGGCTCGTCGGCGAGGCGCCCGAGGCGGCGGCGACGTCCCTGGTACGTGGCGCCGATGTCGGGCGTGTCGCCGCCCCGGCCGGCGGTCGGGCTGAAGGCGTCGAACGCGCTGGTCGCCTGGGGGATGACGATGCGCTCGAACGGCCCGGTGTCCACGATGCGCTCCAGCGGCCCGGTGTCCACCAGGATCTCGACCGGCCCGCTGCGGGCGGGCTCGACCGGCCGGGCGCCGAAGAAGGCGTCGAACGGGTCGGCGTCCGCGGCTGCGCGGCGGGGCGCGTCCGTGGCGAGGTCGAAGGGGCGCGTGTCGAGCGGGCGCCTCCGGCGTCCGGCGGACCGGGCGGCGGGCTGGAGGGCGTCCAGGGCCGCGGCGGGCTGGAGGGCGTCCAAGGCCGCGGCCGGCTGGAGCGCGTCCTGGGCCCCGGCGGGCTGGAGGGCTTCCAGGGCCGCGGCGTCCAGGGCGGTGGTGGCCTTGAGGGTGTCCAGGGCGGTGATGGGCTGGAGAGCGGCCGTCCGGCGGCTCGTACGGACCGGCTCGGCCTCGAGCTTGCGGCGGCGACGGCGGCGGCTGGCCGCCGGGCGGGGCGCCGTGGCCTCGGCGGTGACCGAGGCGGTCCGCAGGCGGCGGGTCTTGGCCACGGCGAGCAGTGCCAGGGCCGCCACCAGGGCCGAGCCGACCAGCGTCGGAGAGGAGATGGCCGGCATCGGGCCGGTGGCCGAGGCGTCGGCGTGCGTGGGGAGGGGCTCGGCGGTCGCCGCCGTGGTGTCGGCCGTCGTGGGCTTGGCGTGCTTGGCCTTCTTCGGCTGCCTGGGGATCTCGGCGCTCACGCCGCCCGAGACGGAGCCGGTGACGGCCTTGGGGGTGGCGGGCGCGGGCGAGGGGGCGGCCTGAGGCTCCTTCTTCGCGGGGGAGCTGCCGGTCTCGGGGGCCTGGGCGGGCTCCTCGATCTCGCTGCGGGGGATCAGGGAGGTGAGCAGCTCGTTCCCGGGGGACTGGAGCACGCCGACGTCGGTGCCCGGCCCCTGCTTCAGCGCGGCCTGCTCCTCGGCCTTCTTCTGGGCCTCGCGCTGCTGCCGGGCCGCCTCCTCGTCCAGGCGCGACTTGATGCGCTCCGGGTAGCCGTACCCGACGACCTTGCTCGTGTCACGTTCCTTGCGCTTGGCGACGCCTCCGTCGATGTTGCCCTCGATGGTGAAGATCGTGTCGCCCTCGACCCTCGTCACGATGCCGACGTGGTCGATGTTGTCGATGCTGTTGGAGCCGCTCCAGTCGTAGAAGACGAACGCCCCGGGCTTGGGCTTGTGGCCCCACGCCCCCTGCTCCTTGAACCACTCCGCGTGCGACACCGTCCACGCGAACTGCCCCATCCAATCCTCGTACCCGAGCTTGTGGGCAGCCCACGAGAGGTACATGTCGCACCATGGGGCGGAGCTGTAGTCGGCGTCGAACTCGACGTTCTTGCCGTACCAGGCACCGAACTTGGTGTACGCCCCTGCTTTTTCGGCATACCCGAGCTGACTCTCCAGCAGCTCGATGTACTTCTGAATCTCTGGCGTCATGGAAGTCTGGGGACACCTTCCGGGCAAGACCGGTTTGCCCGCATAGATCCCGGGTAAAGGGACACCCCGTGACTACTGGGACAAAACCGGAGGCTTGTCGTCTTCCGTGATGAGCGAGGCTACCGTGCCGTCTCGGCAGGTCAAGCCAGCACCAAGTGACGTTCAAGCTTTCCTAGACCAAGAACCCGCTGGTCAAAGATGCTGCCAGAAATGTCCAAGCTAAGGTGGTTTAATCCAAAAAGATCTACCCTGTTCCAGGTGAGAGCCTTGCCCCGAGTCAGTAGCCCGCGCCCGTGAGCAGCCCGCCGTCCACCGTGAACTCGCTGCCCGTGCAGTAGCTGGCCCGGTCCGAGGCAAGGAAGGCCACCACGTGGGACACCTCCACCGGCTTGGCGAAGCGCTTGATGACCATGGACTTCACGAAGGCGTCGGCGTCGACCTCGTTCATCAGGTCGGGATCCATCGCCATCGAGGTGTTGATCGCGCCGGGATGCACCGAGTTCACCCGGATCTTGAACCGGGCCAGCTCCCGCGCCGCCGACTTGGTCAGCCCGCGCACCCCGAACTTCGACGCCGAGTACGCCGACAACCCCTCGGCGCCGACGTAGCCCTCGATCGAGGAGATGTTCACGATGGCGCCGCGCCCGGCTGCCTTCATGGGGTCGATCACCGACTTGATCCCGAGCCAGGTGCCCTTGAGGTTGACGCCGATCACCCGGTCGAAGTCCTCGGTTGACATATCGCTGATGCGCCGAAATTTCAGGATCCCGGCGTTGTTGACCAGCACGTCCAGCCGGCCGTGCAGCTCGATGGCCGTCGCCACCGCCCGCTCCCAATCCTCCACGCTCGTCACGTCGTGATGGACGAACGCGGCCCCCGTCTCCTCGGCCAGTGCCTTCCCCTCCTCGTCCAGCACGTCACCGAACACCACCCGCGCCCCCTCCTCCAGGAACAGCCGCACGTGCGCCGCCCCCATCCCGCGAGCCCCGCCGGTGATCAACGCGACCTTGCCGTCAAGCAACCCCATAACGCCCTCCAGCCGCGACGGCCACCGCCGCCGCCTCCATGGAGCGGTAGACGGGGATCCCCGCCGCCGCCGCGATCCGTCTCACTTCGTCCTCGACGCCCGGGGGCGCGCACTCGCCGTTCCTGGTGACGAGGGTGATCCTGGTGCCCGGCAGCGCGGCCTGCGCCTGCGCCACGGCCCGCGCGTACGCGTACAGGGGCTCCGCCGCGTCCCCGTACGTGAAGAACGCCTGGACGTTCACGTGCAGGACCACGTCGCCGTACGGCCGGTGGCGCAGCAGCGCGGAGACCACCTCGGGCACGAGCCCGGCCCGCCCCAATGGCCCGACCGGCACTTCGAGCGGGTTGCCGGAGGCCACCACCCCGAGCCCGCGCAGCGCCTCCAGCGCCTCCTGGGGCAGCGGGTCCAGCCGTACCCCCGCGAGGTCGAACGCGTCCGCCGCCAGCACGCTCGCGCCCCCGCTCGGCCCCACCACCAGCACGCCGCCGCAGGCGTCGCGCGAGCCGTGCGCCTGGAAGTACGCCAGCACCCCGATCAGGTCGTCCTGACCGGAGACCAGCACCGCGCCCGCCTGCTCGGCCACCGCCTCCCACACCCGCCGGTCGCTCACCATGCCGCCCGTGTGGGACGCGGCCGCCTCCTGCCCCTGCCCGCTCCGCCCGCCGACCAGCAGCACCACCGGCAGATCCGCGTCCCGCAACGCCTCGAACAGCTCGCGCCCGTCACGCGGATCCTCCAGGTACAGCCCGACGGCCCGCGTCTCCTCGTCCCGGGCGAGCCAGCGCAGCAGCTCGGCGGGGGTCACGTCGGCCGAGTTGCCCACGGTGACGACCCGGCTGAAGGCCAGCCCGCGCCGCTCCCCGACCTTGATCACCTCGCCCGCCAGCCCGCCGCTCTGCGAGATCAGCGCCACCGGCCCGGCGGGGCCGAGCCCGCCCCCCACGAACGTCTGCCGTCCCCGAGGGCTGTACACGCCCATGCAGTTGGGCCCCAGCAGCCGCGTCCCCGCCGCCCGCGCCGCCTGGACCAGCTCCTCCTCCAGGTCCGGCCGGCCGACCTCGGCGAATCCGCCGCTCATCACCTGCACGAACGGCACCCCGCGCGCCTGCCGCACCACCTCGGCGCACCGCTCGGCGGGCACGGCCACGAGAGCGTAGTCCACGTCCGCCCCGGCGAGGGACGGCACGGCCGGCACCCCGGCCACCTCGGTCGCCGTGGGGTGCACGGCCACCAGCGGGACGCCCGCGGCCCGGTAGAAGCCGAGGAACATGTTCCCGAAGTTCGGCCTGGTCGTGGAGGCCCCGACGACGGCCACGGCTTTGGGTTCGAAGAGCGGCAGGAAGTCCGTCGCCGCACCGGACGCGCCCGCCGTCGGTCCCGGGGAAGGCAGGTGGCGGGCGTCGACCGCGATCACCCCGGAGGGGCCGGCGATCACCGGGTTCAGCTCGAACTCACCCAGGTCGAGCCGTTCCCACAGCCCACCCGGGCCGCCGACCGTCATGAGCAGCTTGACCACCGCGTCCACGTCCACCGGCGGGCCGCCGCGGCTCCCGTACAGGATGGAGGACCCGCGCAGCGACGCCAGCATGCGCCGCGCGTCCTCCTCCGAGATCGGGCAGAGCCGCAGCGCCGTGTCGCGCAGCGCCTCGGTCCACACCCCGCCCAGCCCGGTCAGGAGCACCGGCCCGAACCCGGGGTCCCGCACCAGGCCCACGATGAGCTCCACGCCGGCCTCGGCCTGCTCCTCGACGAGGAACCCCGCGACCTCCAGCCTGGCCCGCATGTCGGCTGCCCGCGCGGCGAGGTCCTTCCTGGAGAGCCCGAGCGCGACGGCGCCGGCGTCCGACTTGTGCACCAGTCCCGGGCCGAACGCCTTCAGCACCAGCGGCTCGGCCAGCTCCGCGGCCCGGTCGAAGTCCAGGTCGTCCACCACCACCCCGCGCGGCACCGGCACCCCGGCCGCGCTGAGCAGCGCCTTGACCTCGTGCTCGTACGCGCTCACCCGAGCAGCTCGCGGATCTTCCCGCGCAGCAGCTTGCCGGGGCCGCCGGAGGCGTCCTGCGAGTGCGGCAGCGCGTCGGCCACCACGATGTGGTCGGGCCGTTGATGGGCGGGCAGGGTGTCGGCCAGGGCGAGCGCCAGCTTGGACGCGTCCAGCGTGTGCCCCGCCCGCGGCACGACCGCCAGCAGGACCTCCTGCTCGGAGGCCCCCTCGGGCACGCCCACCGCGCCGGCCTCGGCCACGCCGTCCAACGCCGAGGCCGCCTCCTCGATGACGACCGGCTGCGTCCAGACGCCGCCCTTGAGTATCGAGTCCTCCCGCCTGCCCAGCACGCGCAGCACGCCGTCGGAGGAGAGCGTGCCGAGGTCGCCGCCGACGTACCACTCGCCGCGCAGCACCTCGGCCGTGCGCTCGGGCAGGCCGTCGTAGCCGGTCATCCGGTGCGGCCCGGCCAGGTTGATCTCGCCGACCTCGCCGACCACGCGCTCCCCGTTCGGGTCGGTGATCCGCACCGCGTTGCCGGTGCGGGCGCGGCCCGAGGAGCCGAGCGGGGTCGTGCCGTCGTCCACCCGGCCCATGCACGTGTACGGGGCCTCGGTCTGGCCGTAGTACGAGTACACCCCCGCCTGCGGCAGCCTGGCCTTGATCCGTTCGAGCATGGTCGCGGTCAGCGGCTCGCCGCCCAGCATGATCACCTGGATGGACGACAGGTCCACGTCCTCGTGCTCGGGGGAGGCGAGCAGGGCCGCGTAGAACGAGGGGATCTGCGAGAGATGCGTGACCCGTTCGCGGGGGACGACGCGCAGGAAGTTCGCCGGGCCCCAGTCCTGCTCCAGCACCAGCCGCATCCCGGCGTACAGGGCGGGCCCGACGATGGCGGGGAAGCCGATGCCCCAGATGATCGCGCCCGTCCCGAACACCGAGTCGGGGCCGCGCGGCACGTCCAGCCAGATCTGCGCCGTGGCCAGCGACGACGCGTGCGTGTGCACGACCGCCTTCGGGAGTCCCGTCGTGCCCGAGGTGTAGTAGAGCGCCAGCGGGTCGTCGTACCGGCCGCTGATCGGCGGCTCCTCCTCGGAGTCGCCTTCGAGCTCCCGCACGTCGATCCACGTGGTCACGGCGGGGAGCGACTCCCTGATCTGGCCGACCACGCCCTCGACCGTCGCGTCGTACACGAACGCCGTGCACCCCGAGGCCGCCACCACGTCACGCAGCGTCTCCACCGGCCAGTACGGGTTCAACGCCGCCGTCACCGCCCCGATCTTGGCCTGCGCGAGGTAGACCTCGGCCACCCGCAGCGTCTCGTTGAGCAGCGCCGCCACCCGCCGGCCCGGCCCGACCCCCTTCTCCAGGAGGGCGTGGGCGCGGCGGTTGACGTTCCTGTTGAGCTGGTCGTAGGTGAAGCTCTGCTCGCCGCAGTACGTGAGCGCGACCTGGTCGGGCGTGCTCAGCGCTCCGGCGGTCAGGATCGCGTGGCCGTAGTTGCCGTAGGGTGATCGCGCCATGGGGGAGGCCTCCAGTCAGAGGGGCTGATAGAGCACGAAGACGTTTCCTGAGGGGTCGCGCAGCACGGCCCGGATCTCATGCGGCCCCTTCTCGGGCTCCCGCACCACCTCGCCGCCGCGCGCCGTCAGCTCCCGCACGGCGTCCGCCACGTCGTCCACCTTGTACGACGGCGCGACCGAGGTCGTGACGTGCTCGGCGGGCCCGGCCAGCGCCACGGTGACCCCGCCGCCGTCGAGCGCCGCGAACCTGTCGCCGTCCCTGAACTTCACCGGCAGCCCGTAGAAGGCGATCGCCTCGTCCAGGTTCGCGACGGGGATGAGCACGTTGCCGAGCTTCACGCGGGCCTCCAATGGGGGAGTTCGTCGATGAACGTCACGCGTACCGGCATGCCGACGCGTACCTCGCCGGGGTCGCATCCCACCACGTGCCCGAACGCCCGCACGCCGGCCGGCAGGTCCACCCAGGCCATCACGTACGGCTCCCGGCCCCGGTAGGCGGGGGCGAACGAGCGGTGCACGACGGTGAAGGTGTGCACGACGCCCTCGCCCTCGACCGGCTCGAAGACGAGCTCTCCGCCACCGCACCAGGGGCAGGCCGCCTCGGGGAGGTGGACGCGGCGGTCGCAGGACGTACAGCGCTGAATGACCAGCTCGCCGCGCTCGCAGGCGGCCCGGTACGCAGAGGTGTCACCGCTCATCGCTTGCCAAGCTAGCGCACGCTTGGTTGCCTCACAAGGCCCCTCCGGAGGGCCGAACCACGCCGCTAAAGGGGCGGCTCCTCCGCAGGCGTCGAAAGGAGCATCATGGGCTCCTCGGAAGGCCGTCCGGTGGGCTCGTCCGACGGCCGGGCGAAGGATTCCTCCGACGGCGCAGGCGTCCCGACGGCCGTCCGGCTGTGCTCCTCGCTCGGCGTCGGCGTAGGCGGGTGGGAAGTCGGCGTGGGCGTGGGGCAGGCGGGACCGTCGACGGCGACCTCGCTCACCTGCGGCCCGTTCCCCGCGGCCGGCTCCGTCATCACCACGATCCCGATATAAACCCGCTTCCCGCAGGAAACACCCCCAGGATCATGCGTGACAGCAGTGCTGTAAGCCGTGCTCCCCCGCAGGGTCCGCGTCTCCCGCCGCACCGTCCGGGCCGTCCCGCCCTCCCCTTCCCGCCGGGTGTACGAGATCCGCAACCGTACGGGCCCCGTGCCGTCCGCCGAGACCTTGATCGCCCCCGCCGTGCCGTTCCAGCCCTCGATGCCGGCGGCCTGCACCGCGGTGGGGCGCGGCACCGAGGTCCCGCCCTGACGCACCGTGGGAGGAGGGCTGGGGGGAGGGGAGGCCGTACGCGCGGGCGTGCTGCGCCGGGGAGCCGCGGACGTCCGGGTCCGGGTGGGCGTGGCCGCGTCCACGGGCGTCGGCTCCGGCTCGCTCTGCGCCGTCTTGGGCGGCGGCATCAGGATCGTGCCGGGCCCGGTAGGCATGCGCCCGCCCGACACCATGAGCGAGATCGCCACGGCGACCACCGTCGCCCCCGCCACCCACAGGTGCGGCGGCAGCCGGGGCATCCGCAGCACCCGGTCCCGCAGGGTGGTCGTGACGCCGGCGGTCCGCTCGGTCCTGGCCAGCGGGAAGCGCAGGGCCAGCAGCGTGGCCAGCTCGCCCAGGTGCCGCCGCCCGCGCTTCTCCCAGTCCGGGCCGTAGCCGGCGACCGCGTCCTCCTCCAGCTCCGCCGCGAACTGCCTGGCCGAGGCGTACCTGGCCGCCGGGTCCTTGGCCATCCCGCGCCTGAGCAGGTCGCGCAGCGAGTCGGGCGCGACCTCCAGCGGCACCGGCTCCACCAGGTGCTTGTCCCGCACGGCCGGGACGTCCAGCGCACCGTCCTCGCCCTCCTTGACGGCCCGGTACGGAGGCCGCCCCCTGACCGCCTCGAACAGCACGCACGCCGCCGCGTACACGTCCGCCGGCGGCCCCGCCCTGCCCTGCGTCCAGAGCTCGGGCGACATGTACTCGGGGCTGCCCGCCGGCACGCCCGGCTCCTCCGCGTGCACCACCACGCCGAAGTCCGCCAGCTTGCTGGTGCCGTCGGCTTGGACCAGGATGTTCTCCGGCTTGACGTCGCGGTGCGGCACCCCTCGCTCGTGCGCGGCGGCCAGGGCCAGCAGCGTGCTCTTCAGCACGGTGAGGGCCGCCTCCGGGCTGATCCCGCGGCGCTCGGCCAGCAGGGTGCGCAGCGACACGCCGTCCACCAGCTCCATGACGACGGCCGCCCTGGTGGGGGTCTCGATGTACTCGTAGAACCGGACGACGTTGGGATCGTCGATCTCGACGAGTTCGTGGGTGTCCGACCGGAAGCGGTCCATGAACTCGGTGTCCCTGCGCAGGGTGGCGTTCAGGTACTTGATCGCCACGTAGGCGCCCGTCTGCTGGTAGGTGGCGAGGAACACGCGGCCGGTACGGCCGGCGCCGAGCTGGCGTACTTCACGGTAACCAGGGACCAAGTCGAACCCCCATCAGCAGCCGTCAACGATTCGACGGTCTCACCCGGGGTTCGGGTTGTCACGACTGGAGATATTTCGCCGGGCGTTAATGCGAAATAACCCTGTGTCGCGGGTGATATGCTGAGGCGTCCCAAGCAAGCGCTCGGCTAAATCGACGGAGGTCGCCCGTGGAGCGCGTGGCCGTGCTGGTGATGGAGATGCAGAGGGGCGTCGTCGGCGATATCACGAAATTTCCGGATCTGGTGGAGGCCTGCGCGCGGCACGACGTCGTCGCCAACGCCGCCCGCCTCCTCCACGCGGCCAGGTCGGCCGGCATCCCGGTGATCCACTGCACGGCGGCCTTCCGCCCCGACCGGGCCGGCTCCCACACGGACAACTGCCCGTTCATCGTCGCCCTGCTCAAGGACCCCGGCCACATGCTGGAGGGCACGGCCGCCACCGAGGTCCTGCCGGAGCTGTGGGACGGCGGCGACCTGGAGAGCCGCCGCCACCACGGCTTCTCCCCGTTCACCGGCACCTCGCTCGACATGACGCTGCGCTCGCTGGGCGTCTCCCACGTGGTCGCGCTGGGGGTCTCGCTCAACCTGGGCATCCCCGGGCTCGCGCTGGAGGCGGTCAACCTGGGCTACCGGGTGACCGTGGTCAGGGACGCGGTGGCGGGCATCCCGGAGGAGTACGCGCAGGCCGTACTGAAACACACGGTCAGCCTCCTCGCCACCCGAGCCACCACCGCCGACCTGGTCGAGGCCCTGGGAGAATGGACGGGGAAGTGATGGACGGGCTGCGCCTGGACGGGCGCGTGGCGGTGGTCACCGGGGGAGCGGGCGCGATCGGCGCGGCCATCGCGACGGACCTGACCGCGCTGGGCGCGGAGGTCGTCGTCGCCGACGTGGACCTGCCGAACGCGGAGAAGGTGGCCTCCGGCCTGCCCGGCGCGCGGGCGCTGGCCGTCGACCTGGCCTCACCGGTGTCCGTCGAGGAGTTCGGCGGCGCGGTGGGCCCGGTGGACATCCTGGTGCACAACGCCGGGGTGTCGATCGTGGAGCCGTTCACCGAGAGCGACCCGGCGAACTGGGACCTCATGTGGCAGGTCAACCTGCGCGGGCCGATGCTGCTCACCAAGCTGCTGCTGCCCGGGATGGCGGCCAGGGGCCGCGGGCGGCTGGTGTTCATCTCCTCGGACGGCGCCAGGGCGGGGTCGGGCGGCGAGGGCGCGTACGCGGCGACCAAGGCGGCGCTGTTCGGCCTGGCCAAGACGCTCGCCCGGGAGGCCGCCAGGGCGCACGTCACCTCGAACGTGGTCTGCCCGGGTCCCACCGACACGCCGATGCTCCGGCGGGTGTCGGCGGCCGAGCCGGGGCTGGTGGACAAGATCGCGCGGGGCATCCCGCTGCGCCGCCTCGGCACGCCCGCCGACGTGGCCGGCCTGGTGGCCTACCTCTGTACGGATCGCGCCGCGTACATCACCGGGCAGACGCTGTCGGTGAGCGGCGGCGTGACCATGCACTGAGCGATCATGAGGCGGTCAGAGCGAGTCGTAGACGGCCTGCACCAGCCGCAGGCCGCGCAGGTTGCCGGAGACGGCGTTGGCCATCTTGTTCATGACGTAGCCGATGCCCAGACCGCGCTCCGGGTCGCCGATGCCGAGGGAGCCGCCCAGCCCGGAGTGGCCGAACGCGGTCTCGGACGGCATCGGGAACGTCATCGACGGCCGCATGTAGCCGAGGCCGAACGAGGTGTCGAGGAACAGGACGCGGTCGGGGCCGTGCACGCGGGGGCGTACGGCGTCCCGCAGCGTCTCGGGACGCAGCAGGTCGCCCGCGACCAGCGACCGGTAGAACCCGGCCAGCCCCCTGGCCGTGGTGACGACCCCGGCCGCGGGCCAGCCGGCGCGCAGGATGACGGGGTGGTTGGCGCCGCCTTTGAGCCGGTGCATGCCGGGGTTGCCGAGCGCCCGGTTCATGAGGCTGTGCGGATCGAGCGCGGCCTTGGCCATCTCGGCCGGCACAGTCTCAGACTGTCCCTCGGTGGGCGCCGGGCCCGCACCCGTTCGGGGGCTTTCACCTGCTTTGAGGCGGGCCGTACGGGCGATCACCGCGTCCGGCGCGCCCACCCACAGCTCCAGCCCCAGCGGCCCGGCGATCTCGGCGGACACCAGCTCGCCGACCGACTTGCCCGTCACGCGCCTGATCACCTCCCCCACCAGGAAGCCGTACGACAGCGCGTGATACCCGTGCGCCGACCCCGGCTCCCACAGCGGCGCCTGACCGGCGAGCCGGGCGGCGATGGCCGCCAGGTCCCCGAACTCCTCCACCGGCACCGGCTCCTCCACCACCGGCAGCCCGCTCTGGTGCGTGAGCAGGTGCTCGACGGTGATCGTCCCCTTGCCCCGGGCCGCGAACTCCGGCCACACGTCCGCGACGGCCCCCGGGACGTCCACCAGCCCCCGCTCGGCCAGCTGCAGCAGCACGGTGGCGGTGATCGCCTTGGTGCAGGAGTAGGCGAAGGCGGGCGTGTCGTGCTCCCACGGCCGTCCCGTGTGCCGGTCGGCGACGCCGCCCCACAGGTCCACGACCAGCTCGCCGTCCAGGTGGACGGCGAAGGCGGCGCCCAGCTCCGCGCCGTCGGCGAGCTGCCGCTCGAACACCTCGCGCACGCGGGAGAACCGCGGATCGCAGTGCATCACACCTCCGTGTGAGAACAGAAGAAAGGAAGCGCTTACTTGGTTCACGAGCCTAACAACTGGGGACGATTCGGCCCAGACGATCAGCGCGGCACCCTCAACCTCCTCACCCCCGCCGTGGTGCTCGACGCCCTGCGCAGCGCCACCACGGGCGAGGTGCTGAGCCTGGCCATGCCGATCAAGGGCGCGACCTCCTCACCCGCCCCCACGACGGTGCCGCACCTGCCGGGCCGCCCGTTGCCGCAGCACTTCATGTCCGTGGACGGCGGCGACTACGCGGCCGGCGCCCGCGCGATCGGAGAGGGCCTGTACGTGGCCGACGACGCGCTGGTCGTCAGCCATCACGGCACCACCACCCACATGGACGCGCTGTGCCACATGTGGTCGGGCGACGAGCTCTACAACGGCCACCCGGCGGCCCGGGTCCGCTCCTACGGGGCGACCAGGTGCGGCATCGAGCAGGTGGGCGGCGTGGTGGCCAGGGGAGTGCTGTTCGACGTGCCCCGGCACCTCGGCCTCGACCACCTGCCCGCCGACTTCCGGATCCCGGCGGAGCTGCTGGCCGAGATCGCCACGCCGCGGCCGGGGGACGCGGCGGTGATCCGTACCGGGTGGCCTGCGGTGTGGGGACGCTCGCGCGAGGAGTACTGGTCGGGCCAGCCCGGGCTGTCGGCGGAGGCGGGCCGCTGGCTCGCGGCACACGACGTGTCGGTGGTGGCCTCGGACAACGCCGCCATCGGCGGGCTCAACGCCCGCGGCCTCGCCGACGAGGGCCTCACCGACGACCTGCATCTCATCCTGCTGCACCGGCACGGCGTCCACCTGATCGAGATGCTCTGGCTGGAGGAGCTGGGGGAGAGGGGATGTGCGGAGTTCGTGTTCGTGGTGGCGCCGCTCCGGATCGAGGGCGGCACGGGCAGCCCGGTGACCCCGCTGGCCATCCTCTGATCCCCTTTGCACGCGATCGGCGCCACGGTCCGCTGCGACCCGGTGAACGCGCCGGCCAGACCCTGGAACGTCTCAGCCAGTGGTCGGCCACGTCACCGGCAGGCATCTGACCCCGTACACCGAGGCGTCGTGCTTCAGCGGCACCTCGGCGGCGGGGACGGCCAGCCGCAGCCCGGGGAAGCGCTCGAACAGCGCCCGGTAGCCGATGCGCAGCTCGTTCCTCGCGAGCTGCTGCCCCAGGCACTGGTGCACGCCGTGGCCGAAGGCCAGATGCCGCCGCGCGTCCGGCCGGTCCGGTTTGAGCGCGTCCGGCTCTTCGAACACCGCGTCGTCGCGGTTGATCACGGGGAGGGACAGGGCGACCGTCTCGCCCTTCCTGACCAGCACGCCCGCGACCTCCACGTCCTCCAGCGCGGCCCTGGACGGCGCTCCCTGGTGCAGGATCGACAGCCAGCGCAGCAGCTCCTCCACCGCGTTCTCCTCGAACGGCAGGCTCTCCTTCAACAGTGCGAACACGCCCAGCGCCAGCATGTTCGCGGTGGTCTCGTGGCCCGCCACGAGCAGGATCAGCGCGACGTAGGTCAGCTCCTCGTCCGTCAGCTCGCCGGTCAGGCCGCTGATCAGGTCGTCGCCCGGCTCGACCCGCTTGCGGCGTACCAGCTCGCCGAGATAGGCGGTGAGGTCGGCCGTCGCCTGCGCGCCGTCCCTGCCGGGGGTGACGAGGGCGGCGCTGCGGTCCTGGAAGAAGTCGTGGTCGGTGTACGGCACCCCGAGCAGCTCGCAGATGACCAGCGAGGGGATCGGCAGGGCGTAGGCCGTCACCAGGTCGACCGGCGGGCCCGCCTTCGCCATGGCGTCGAGGTGTTCGGCCGCGATCTGCTCGATGCGCGGCTCCAGCAGGCGCATCCTGCGCACGCCGCGACGACGGTCGAGCAGATCGCGGAGGCGGCGGAGGTGGCGCCGAGCACCGTCTTCCGCTACTTCGCCACAAAAGAGGAGCTGGTGCTGGTCGACCAGTTCCCGCCCTTCATCGAGGCGCTGCAGTCCGTCCCCGCCCACCTCAAGCCCGTGCCGGCGGTCCGGGCCGCGATGCGGGTGGTGCTGGCCGGGCAGACGGCGGAGGAGTTCGCCGAGAGCATGGAGCGGGAGAAGCTCATGTTCATGGTGCCCGAGCTGTGGGCGGCCAGCCTGGACAACATCAGCGGCGTGGTCAGGGTCATGCACGAGCAACTGGCGGCTCGGGAGGGCCGGTCGGCGGACGATCCGGAGCTGCGCAATGTCACGGGGGCGATCGTGGGGGTGCTCATGGCGGTCTGGCTGGACCTGGTGAAGGACCCGACCCTGGACGCCCCAGCCGAACTCGACCAGGCCCTGGCCCACCTGGAAGCAGGCCTCCCCCTGTAACCCACCCACCGGGGCACGCCCGCCCGCAGACGCCCGCCTGGTTACGGCGGCCCGCTCAAGCCGGCCTGGTCACGCCCGTCTGGTCATGCGCGCCTGGTCACGGCTAAGCCCGCCCAGGCCAACGCTCGCTCCTTCGTTCCCTCGCACCCGCCGGCCGACGCCCGCCCGCTCGCCCAGCCATCGCCCCTTCGCCTGGCCATGCACACCGGGCCACCCCCGTCCCACGCGCCTGCGCCCGTGCGGCCGGTGGTCGGCCGGTCGTCGGCCGCGCCCGTCTGAGTTCAGGTGCCCGGGTAGTTGCCGCCGCCGTGTTCCGAGTCCAGGGCGTCGTAGTCGGGCGTGAAGCCGCGCTTCGGTATCGCGTCCACGAACGCCACGTGGCTCGGCTTCTTGTACGACGCCAGCTGCGTCCTGACGTGGTCGACGAGCTCGTCCGCGGTGGCGGTGGCGTCCGGTTTGAGGGCGACGACCGCTTTGACCGCCTGATGCCAGGTGGGGTCGGGGACGCCGATGACGGCGGCGTCGGCCACGGCCGGGTGGGACTTGAGGGCGCGTTCCACCTCGGCCGGGTAGATGTTCTCGGCGCCCGATTTGATCATCCGGAGCTTGGGGCCGATGAAGGTGATGGTGCCGTCGGGTTCGCGGCGGCCGAGGTCGCCGGTGTGGTGCCAGCCGTACGCTGACTTAGCCGCATTTAAGTCGGGCCGGGCGAAATATCCGGAAAAGAGGGTCTTGCCGCGGGCGCATATCTCGCCCACCTCGCCGGGCGGCAACTCGGTCCCGTCCGGGGCCAGGATGCGTACCTGGACGAGCGGAGAGGGACGTCCCGCGAACCCCGAGCCGCCGTCGGCCAGCCCGAGGAACGTGAGCATCCCGCCGACCTCGGTCTGCCCGTACCCGCCCATCTTGGACCGGCACCATGGAGAGTCGTCCACCGTGATCATGCTGTCCCACTCGGCCGAATGAGAGACGAACCTCAACGACGACAGGTCGTACTTGCCACCGGCGTTCGCGGCCGTCACCGCGTCGATCATCGGCCCGAACAGGAACGCCTGCGTCACCCGCTCGGCGTCGATCAGGCGGCAGACCTCTTCGGCGTCGAAGGCGGGCGTGAACACGTTCGTGCCGCCGATCTGGAACGTGGCCAGGCAGAACATCATCGTGCCCACGTGGAAGAGCGGGCCGTTGTTGAGGAACGTGAAGCCGGGCTCCATCTGGCGTACGACGAGGAGCGAGGCGCTGTGGGCGACCAGGGCGGCGCTGCTGAGCAGGGCCGCGTTGGGGCGTCCGTCGAAGGCGGCGGTGTAGAGGGCGAGGACCGGCTCGCCGTCGTCCACCTGCGGGAAGTCCCTCGGGGATCCGCTCTCCACGAGCGCCTCGTACTCGTCCCCGGCCCGCACCCACGTGCTCTCGGACACGGCCGTGGTGGCGTCCGAAGGCTCCCATACGACAACCTTGGGCGTCAGATCGGACAGTACGAACCGCAGCTCGTCCTCCGACTGCCGCCAGTTGGCCGGGCAGAGGATCGCGCCCAGCCGCGAGCAGGCCAGCAGCAGCTCCAGTACGGCATGGGAGTTCTGGCCGAGCCACACCACCCGCTCCCCGGCCGCCACACCCCGCCCCGCCAGGGCGTCGGCCAGCCGGGTCACCCGGGCGTCGAGCTCGGGGTACGTACGCCGTACCTCCCCGTCCACCACCGCCGTGACCAGGGGACGGCTGCGGGCGTGATCGGCGAGGAGGTCTGACAGGGACAGGCTGTGGATCATCTGAGCCTCCCGAGGAGTTACCGGAACGCGGGCATGACTTCGGCGGCGAAGAAGCGCATGATCCGCTTCATCTCCTCCAGCGGCATCGGGCGGGTGCTGCCGAAGTCGCACAGGAGGTTCGAGAAGCCGGAGTCCCGCAGGAGGGAGATCTGCTGGATCACCCGCTCCGGGTCCCCGATCACGTCCAGCTGCTCCCACCGGAAGTCGGTCGACACCGTGCCGCCCTTGAGGTAGCGGTCCTGGTAGTACTCGAAGCCCTGCGCGGCCCGGCCGGTCTTGGGGTCGATGGGGGCGCTGCGCTCGTTGAAGATCCGCGAGCGGTCGAACGACGCCTCGAACCGCGCCTGGTCCTCGCGCGCCTGTTCCAGCGTCGGGGCCACGTACACGCTGCGTGCCACCACCAGCTCCACGCCCTCGGGGTGGCCCGCCTGCGCGGCCGTCTCCCGCCAGGTCTCCGCCGCCTTGACGACCTTGCGGAACGGCGCCGCCGGGTCGGCGAGGATGGGCAGCCCGCGCTCGGCGTACATGGTCACGGTCTCGGGGGAGACGGCCGCCACGTGCAGCGGCGGGTGCGGCGACTGCAGCGGCCTAGGGATGAGGCTCACCTCGGAGCCGGTCTTGTAGAACTTCCCCTCATGCTGGTACGAGTCCTGCGTCCAGAGTCCGACGATCACCTCCAGCGCCTCGTTGAACCGATCGCGGGCCTCCGCCAGATCTATCCCGAACCCCTCGAACTCGAAGCTCTGATACCCCCGCCCGATCCCCAGGTCGAGCCGTCCTCCGGAGAGCACGTCCACCATCGCGGCCTCCTCGGCCACGTGGACCGGGTTGTGCAGGGGCAGCACCACGATGCCCGTGCCGAGCCGGATGCGGGAGGTGCGGGCGGCGGCGTGGGCCAGCATCGTGAACAGGTTGGGGACGACGCCGTAGTCCCGGAAGTGGTGCTCGGCCAGCCGTACCCCGTCGAACCCCAGCTCCTCGGCCAGCTCGACGAGCTCCAGATGGTAGTCATAGACGTCCTTGAAGCTATGGCCGTCGAAGCGGTGGAAGAGGTGGAAGGTCGAGAACTTCATACGGCGACCTCTCGGCAGACAACTAAACCAAGCGCTCGCTTGGGAGCGTACCACGCCACCCAGGAACGCCCCAGGGCCCGGGGGAAACGCATGGCCTTCCACGAAGGCGGCGCTTCGCGCCAAGGGGCTCCAGACAGCGCCTCCCAGGAGGGGCTCCGCCCCCCTTCGACCCCCCCGAAACCCCCGCTCGCCGGCCCCCATCCCTTGCCCGGTTACCGGCTTGACCTGCTGGAGCCCACCCCGAAGCCCGCTCGCTTCGCTCGCCAGTCGACCGCCCGTCGCGTGGTCACCGGATGGATCCGCTGGAACCCCCGCCCGAGGGAGGACGGTCAGCCTGCGGATTGGTGCGGCAGGCGCCTGTGCGAGGCGATCGAAGGTACGGGCCGCGAGGCCGGCGGAACCGCGATCGTGGGCGGCTACACCTCTGTAAGAGCGTAGAGCAGGGCGTTCATGCTGGTCCCACTGACGAGTTCGCGCTTGTCGATCAGGCGGCGGATCTCCGTGAGCGGTACCCACTTGATGCGCTCAGCCTCCCATGCTTCGGTAGGCGGGCCGATGTACTGGGCGCGGTCGGCGCGGAAGATGTGATGTTCGGAGTCCGAGATGCCGCTGGTCGGCTGCGTGTAGAGCAACGGACGCAAGGGGCCGGGCCGCCAGCCGGTCTCTTCCTTGACCTCCCGGGCGGCGGCCGCGATCGGCTCCTCGCCTTCGTCGACCTTGCCGATGGGGATCTCCCATCCCCACGTGTCGGTGATGAAGCGGTGCCGCCAGATGAGCAGCACGCGATTCTGCTCATCCATGACGACCGCACCGGCACCGGGCGCCGTGCGGATGAGTCGATGATCGAGATGCCTTCCATCGGGAAGCTCCACATCGGCCACCCGGACATCGAGCCATGGGTCGGTGTAGAGCTGCTCTTCGGAGTGAACCTGCCAGCGCATGCGGCTGCTCCCACGGTGGACGCCTGAATCGGCCCCACGCTACAAGGGGGTGTCCGTCTGCTGCCTGGCGCGAGCGACGAACGCCTTGACGAACTGCGTGTCGTAGGCGCTCAGCGCCGTTGTCACTGCCACGATGCGTTCGGCGAGGCGCTCGGATTCCATGCCGGCGGCGCGGTCGAGCATGCGCTCAGCGGTGGAGATGGCCTGTTCGAGCTCTCCTCGTGCGGCGAGAATGAGGGCGAGCGTCGCCAGCCGGTGCGCCTGCCCCGCAGGTGGCAGCTGCCCGCCAGACGCAGCGCCTCCTCGGCGTACCCCTGGGCAGGCGTAAGGCCCCCGAGCCGCCGCGGCGCCTCGGCCTGCCGGCATTCCAGGAGTCCCGGCTGTACGTAGTGTGCCGCCCGTCGCGGCCTTGCTGACGAAGAGTGGAGGTGCGCGGCGTTCAGAGACGCTGATCCTTCTGCTGATCGTTGGCCCGGTTCGGTGGCTGGCGCGTCGTCGGTCTGCGGGATCAGGGGCCCTGTGCGGTGGGGGAGCGCCGCCCAGGGCAGGATCGATCACCGCGACCCGCCTCCCACCGCGACGACGGTCTCTTCCTCTCGCCCGGCCCGGTCCAGGCCCGGGTGGTCATCACCATGCGATCAGGCAGGGCGTTGGGCGGTACCGCGGCTGTTCGATCGAAGCCGGCCGCAGTTTCAGGTGGAACGGAAGTCCGCGATGATCTCGTCGAGTTGCCGCAGGGCTCGCTCGACGCGTACCGGGTCGGCGTAGTAGGGGTCGTCGGGTACCGGGAGCGACGACGCGAGGCCCCAGCCGCGGCCCCGCGCCCACGTCGCGTCGTCCACCCCGAGCGTCTCCCGGTAGACGTCCCGAGCCGCTGGAGGCAGGAATGTCCACGCGGGCAACAGGTCCACGGCGGGATCGCCGACCGCGAGCGTGCCGAAGTCGATGATGGCGCTCAGCCTGCCCTCGACGGTCAGGAGGTTCCCGGGCGCGAGGTCGCCGTGGATCCACACCGGCGGGCCGGCCCAGGCCGGGGCCGCCAGGGCCGCCTCCCACACGGCCGTCACCGCGCCGGTGTCCACGATCCCGCGCAGTGCTTCGATCTTGGGTCGTACGCGGGCCTCGACGGCCACCGAGTCGCGCTCGTCGCCCATCGGCACGCCGCGGAACGCGTTGCTCCACGAAGGTCCGGGGCCGCCGGTCGCGTCGATCCGCTGCAGCGCGCTGACGAACCCGGCCAGCTGCTTGGCCGCCTCGACCGGATCGGCGAGGTCTTCCGTGGTCTCGCCGGGTAGCCACCGGTAGACCGACCAGGGGAACGGATAGCCCTCGCCGGGCTCCCCTTTCGCGAGCGGCTCGGAGATCGGCAGCGGCAGGTGCGGGGCGAGCCGGGGCAGCCATTCGTGCTCGCGGTCCACCTGCCCGACCCACCGGCGATAGCGCGGCAGTCGTATGGACATGTCCGTACCGAGCCGGAACGTCGCGTTGTCCATCCCGGACCGCGGCACGGGGGTGAGGGGTAGATCGGCCCACTGGGGGAACTGGGCCGCCAGCAGGCGGCGCACGAGGGCCTCGTCGATCAGCAGGTCGTCGGGGTCAGGCGTCGACATGGACGGCTCCTTGTGAGGGGGAGGGGCGCAGGACGGGCGCGAGCAAGGTCAGCAGCGCGAGGGCGCATGGGTCAGGCGTCGGCATGGACGGCTCCTTGTGAGGGGGAGGGGTGCAGGACGGGCGCGAGCAAGGTAAGCAGCGCGAGGACGCACGGGTCAGGCGTCGACACGGACGGCTCCTTCTGAGAGGGAGGGGCGGGAGGGGCGCAGGACCGGGGCGAGCAACGTCAGCAGCACGACCACGCATGTGATCAGCGCGAACGCGGCGGGGTAGCCGAGCGCGCCCGCGACCCAGCCCGTCACGGCGGGGGCGATCAGACCCGACAGGTACGTGATCGTCGCCACGCCCGCCACGCCCTCGCCCGGAGTCGTGCCCGCGTTGCCCGCCGCCGCGATCACGAGTGGCACGATCACCGCGATCCCCAGTCCGACCAGGGCGAACCCGGCGATGCCGAGCGCGGGCGTGCGGGCGGCGACCACGAGGGCACCGCCGACCGCCGCCACGGCACCGCCCGCCCTGACGGTCGCCGCCGGACCGAGCCGCCGGATGACGTGGTCGCCCAGCAGTCGCGTGCTCGCCATGCAGAGCATGAAGACGGTGTATCCGGCGGCGGCCAGCCCGGGGCCGGCGTCGGTGACGGCGGTGAGGTAGACGGCGGACCAGTTCGAGCTGGCGCCCTCGGCGAACGTCGCGCAGAACCCGACCAGCCCGATCGCCAGGATCGCGCGCGTGGGGAGCGCGAAGCGCCGCGGCGCAGGCGCGGCGTCGCGGACGGGACCCGCCATGCCGCTGTCGGGGAGGAGGCCGCGCCCGGCCACCGCCCCGAGGACGAGTAACGCGAGCGACATGGCTCCGAGGTGGATCCGGGCGTCGAGACCCGCGTGCGCGGCCAGGGCGCCGAGTCCGCCGGCGGCCAGGCTGCCGACGGACCACATGCCGTGCAGTCCCGACATGATCGAGCGGCCCAGCTGCCGTTCGAGGAGGACGGCGTGCGCGTTCATTGCGACGTCGCACATGCCCGCCGCCGCCCCGAACAGCAGGAACGCCCCGAACAGCCACACGGGCGACGGCGAGAGCGCGGGGAGGGCCAGGCCCGCACACCACAGCGCGAGGAGAACCCGGGTGGCGGCGCGGTTGCCGAAGCGGTAAGCGAGGCGGCCGGCCATCGGCATGCCCACGAAGGCGCCGATCGACGGGCACAGCAGTGCGAGGCCGAGGGCGCCGGGGCTGAGGTGCAGGTGCTCCTGGATCCAGGGGATGCGCGTGGACAGGCTGCCGGCGACGGCGCCGTGCGCGACGAAGACGGCGGCAATGGCGCGGTGATGGCTCATGGCCAAGAAATTATCAGGCAGGCTTCCTGATGAAAAGAGGTTTCAGGCAGGGTCCCTGATTATTATGAGGACCGTGAAGACCGCCACCCCCGCCCTGGCCCGGGCGATCAACGACCGGCTGGCTCTCGACCTGCTGCTGGAGCACGGGCCGCTGACCGCCCCTCAGCTCCGCACGCTGACCGGGTTGTCCAGGCCGACCGTGTCCGACCTGATCGAACGGCTCATGGCAGGCGGCCTCGTCGAGGTCACGGGGGAGAGCGGCGAGGACCGGCGGGGCCCGAACGCGCGCCTGTACGGGCTGGTGGCGGGCCGGGCCCACGTGGCCGGGGTGGACGTACGGCGCGACGCCGTCAACGTCACGGTCGCCGACCTCGCCGGGCGGGTGGTCAGCGAGGCCACGACGACGATCGGCGCGAGAGCCGACCTGGCGGCCCTCATCGCGACGGTGGTCGGGGGGGCGGTGGGTCGGCGCGCGCTGGACACGGTCGTGGTCGGGGCGCCGGGGCTGGTCGATCCGCGTGACGGGGAGCTGGTGTCGCCCAACGACGTGCCCGGCTGGCGGCGCGGCATGATGGGGTCCATACGCGAGCGCCTGGGCGTGCCCGTGATCCTGGAGAACGAGGTGAACCTGGCCGCCATCGCCGAGCTCCGCACCGGAGCCGCCGTCGGGAGCGAGGACTTCGTGCTCCTCTGGCTGGACGACGGGGTGGGAGCGGCGGTCGTACTCGGGGGCCGGCTGCGCCGGGGGGCGTCGGGGGGCGCGGGGGAGATCGGGTTCCTGGAGGTAGGGGGCGTGGCGTTCTGCGATCTGGTGAACGCCGAGGTCCTACGGGGGCTTGACCAGGACGAGCTCGCCCGGCGGATCGCCCAGGGTGCCTTTGCCTACGCCACCCTCCTCGACCCGGGCCTCGTCGTCCTCGGCGGGACGACGGGCCACGAGGGTGGAGCCGAGCTGGCCGAGCTGGTGGCCGACCACCTGCGCGCCCTGGCCCCTGCGCCCACGGAGGTCCGCGCCAGCACGGTCACAGGCAACGCGGTGCTGCAGGGCGCCGTGCTGACCGCCCTGGACCTGGCCCGCGACCGCGTCTTCGGCTGACGCCACCGCCACGTCCCGCCGCCAGATCCCGCCTGATGGCCGGACCGCGGGCGCAGGCTTGGGCCGCGTTCGCCGCGCGGGCCGTTGCCGCACCGCGCCGACCGCGCCCCGCTCGCAGGGCCTGCCGCGCCGACCGCGCCCCACTCGGACGGGCTGCCGCGCCGACCGCGCCCCGCTCGGAGGGCTTGCCGCGCCCCACTCGCAGGGGCTGTCCCGCCGACTTCGCCCCGCTCGGAGGGGCTGCTGCCCCCATCCTGAGGTGCAGGACAAGGCGGCTGTCGAGCGGGCGCTGGAGGTCCGGGCGGAGGCCCCGGCCGAGGGCGCGTGACGGTGGATCAGTGACCCGTTGCATGGGCGGGCTGCGTGCCCTCGGGGAGTCGCAGGGGGTGCTCGTCCCGAGGCCATGTCCCGTTGGGGTGTCGCAGCGAGTGCCCGTCCCGAGGCCGGGTCGCTTGGGGAGTCGCAGGGGGTGCCGGTCCCGAGGCCGGGTCGCTTGGGGAGTCGCAGGGGGTGCCGGTCCCGGGACCGTGTCTCGTTGGGGAGTCGCTGGGGGTTCCCGTCCCGAGGGCCGGGTCCCGTTGGGGAGCCGCAGGGGGCCCGTTCCGAGGCCGGGTCCCGTTGGGGAGCCGTGGGGGCGTCAGGCGAGGGCGGTGATCAGGCCCATCGTCAGTGCCGTGCGCTCCGAGATGTGCTCCACCAGCACGTGCTCGTGCCGAGCATGCGCCCCGTCCCCCACCGCCCCCATCCCGTCCAGCACCGGCCGGCCCAGCGCCGAGACGAAGTTCCCGTCGCTGGCGCCCCCCACCGACGCCTCGTCCAGCAGCCATCCGAACCCGGCCGCCACCTCCTGCGCCTCCTTGAACAGCCGCTGGGAGGCCGCGTTCGGCGCCATGGGCGGGCGGTTCCACTCCCCGGTGGCCGAGATGGTCACCCGAGGGTCGGACGCGCTCAGGCCGGCGAAGACGTCGTCGATCCGTCCCATCTCGGCCGGGTCCGTGACGCGTACGTCGATGCCGCAGCTCGCGTCCCCGGCGGTCACGTTGCGTCCGGTGCCGCCGCTGATCAGGCCGACGTTCACGGTGGTGCCGCGCTCGCGGGAGCCGGCCCGGGCCAGGGTGGTGACGATCTCGGCCAGGGCGTGGATGGCGCTCGCCCCCGCGTACGGGTCGAGCCCCGCGTGCGCCTCCACCCCGGTCACGCTCACGTTGAACAGCCCCACGCCCTTCCTGGCGGTCTTGAGCGCGCCGTCCTGGGAGGCCTCGAAGACCAGGGTCGCCAGCGTGTCCGCGCTGGCCGCCTCGATGTGCGCCCGTGAGGCGGGGCTGCCGATCTCCTCGTCCCCGTTGAAGAGGTAGCGCACGCTCGGATGCGGCAGTCCGAGCTCGCGCAGCCCGCGCAGGGCCCAGATCGACTGGACGAGGCCGCTCTTCATGTCGAACGCGCCGGGCCCCGTCGCCTTGCCGTCCACCACCGCGAACGGCCATCCGGCCAGCGTCCCCGTCGGCCAGACGGTGTCGTAGTGGCTGAGCAGGAGCACGGTGCCGGGCGCGGTGCCCTGATAGGTCAGCTCCAGGATGTCGCCGTACGACCCGCCGTCGTGCAGGACCTCCTCGTCCGGTGTCCCGAGGCGTTCGACGGCCCGGCGGCGGATCTCGCGCAGCCCCTTGACCAGCATGGCCTTGTCGTAGCTGTGGGTTTCCAGCTCCACCGCGGCCTTGAGGTCGTCGAGCATGGCCGGGAGGGCCTGCCGGGCCCAGTCGGTGATCAACACGAGGTCCTTTCTAGGGAGTGGGCGCTCCGGGCCCGAGCGGGATGCCGAGCCACCAGAACGCGAAGAACAGCAGCGTCCAGACGACGAGCAGGGTGAACGAGAGCGGGATGGTCATCGAGGCCAGCGTGCCGATCCCGGCCGAGCGCCGGTAGCGCTGCAGGAAGCCGAGCGCCATCACGAAGTACGGGCTCATCGGCGTGATCGCGTTGGTGCACGAGTCGGCGATGCGGTAGAGGGCCTGGGTGTATTCGGGCGGGATGCTCAGCAGCATCAGCATCGGCACGAAGATGGGGCCGACGAGCGCCCACTGCGCGGACCCGCTGGTCACCAGCAGGTTGATCAGGGTGACCACGACCAGGATGCCCAGGAACACCACGGGCCCGCTCACCCCGGCCGACCTCAGCAGGCCGGCGCCGTCGATCGCGATGATCTCGCCGATGCCGGTCCACTTGAAGTACGCCAGGAACTGCGAGATCGCGAAGAACAGCACCAGGATCGGCGCCATCTCGCGGAACCCGTGGGCCATGAAGCCGGGGATGTCCCGGCTGCCGCTGATCGTCCCGGCGGCCCTCCCGTACGCCCACCCGACGGCCAGGAACGCCAGCGCGAGGAAGATCGCGATGGAGGTGAGCAGCGGTGACTGCACGATGCCGCCGTCCTTGCCGCGCAGCGGCGACCCGGCGGGCAGGACGGCCGCCACCACGGCGGCCACGTACACCACGAGCGCGATCGCCGCCGCCCGCAGGCCCTTCCGCTCGGGGGCGCTGAGCTCCAGCGTGCCCAGATCGTCCTCGGAGGTGTCGGGGTCGATGGGCATCGACTCGACCCGGCGCGCCAGCACGCGCTCGGTGACCAGGGTGATCGTGGCGGCCAGCACGAGGGAGGAGGCCAGCGAGAAGAAGTAGTTGGCCAGCGGCGTGACCGTGTAGGCGGGATCGACGGTGTGCGCGGCGGCCGTGGTGAGCCCCGACAGGATGGCGTCGGTCGGCGTGATCAGCGGGCTGGCGTCGTAGCCCGCCGAGATCGACACGAACGCCACCACGATCCCCAGGATCGGGCTGCGTCCCACCGCGCGGAAGGCCAGCGCGCCGAGCGGGATGAGCACGACGTACGCGGCGTCGGAGGCCACGTGCGCCACCATGCCCGTGAACGCCAGCGCGAACGTCACCCACTTCGGCGACACCCGCGACACCCCGGAGCGCAGGACGGCGGCCAGCAGCCCCGACCGCTCGGCGACCGCGACGCCGAGCATGACGACCAGGATCGTGCCGAGCGGCGGGAACGAGGTGTAGTTCGTGACCGCGTCGCCGACCATCATCCGGACGCCGTCGGCGGACAGCAGGTTCTTGGCCACGACGGTCTTGCCCGTCGCGGGGTTGACCGCCGACACCCCCGCCGCCGCCAGACCCCAGCTGACCAGCGCCAGTAACGCGGCCAGGATGACGAACAGCCAGAACGGATGGGGCAGCCTGTTGCCCAGCCGCTCGATCCCGCCCAGCACCCGCAGGAGCGCGTTCAGGGACCGCGAACCTGACACCGTCTCGGACGCGCTCACGAGCACGCCTCCTTCCCGCATTTCGGTCAACCATTACACGCGGTAAGGAAGCATCCTGACAAGAGTCAGGTCAAGAGACGGCGGCGACGGGCTCCCGGAGCGGCAGCCGTACCTCGAACCAGGTCTCGCCCGGAACCGAGCGCACCTTGATCTCCCCGCCGTGCCGCCCGGCCACGATCCGGTACGAGATGTCCAGGCCGAGACCGGTGCCCTGACCCACGCTCTTCGTCGTGAAGAAGGGCTCGAAGATCCGGTCCTTGATCGCCTCGGGCACGCCGGGCCCGGTGTCGCCGATCTCGACGATGGCCTCGTCCTCGTCGTGCGCCGTGCGGATGGTGAGCGTGCCCTCCTCGCCCATCGCGTCGAGCGCGTTGTGGATGAGGTTCGTCCAGACCTGGTTGAGCTCGCCCGCGTAGCAGGGGATGGGGGGCAGCGTGCGGTCGTAGTCGGTGACCACAGTGATGCCCGGGGGGATCTTGCCGCGGAAGATCGCGACCGTGCTGTCGAGCAGGTCGTGCACGTCGGCCTGCTGGAACGGCGCCCGGTCCATCTGCGAGTACTGCTTGGCCGAGCCGATCAGCGACGTGATGCGCTCGGTGGCCTCGGTCACCTCGTTGAGCATCTGGGAGATCTCGATCGCCTTGGCCAGCCACTGCACGGCGGCGGGAGCGCGGTCCTCGCCCACCTTGCCGCGGATCTTCTCCAGTGCCTCAGGGGTGAACCCGGCGGTGACCAGCGCGGGAGCCAGGTCCCACGCGTCCTCGACGCCCAGCTCGTCCAGCGCGTCGCCCAGCTCGTCCTCGGCGTCGGACATCTCCAGCGGGCTGCGCTGAGGGAGCTTGCCCAGGGCGGCGGTGCAGGACTCCTGCCACTCGATCAGCGTGCGCAGCTTCTCCGGCGGGATGCCCTCCTCGGCGAGCTGGGCGAGCTGGAGCCGCGAGGTCTTGATCAGCGAGCGGAGCTCGCTCGCGGCGCGCACCGCCGCGGCGGCCGGGTTGTTCAGCTCGTGCGTGAGCCCGGCCGTGATCGTGCCGAGCGCGGTGAGCCGCTGGCGCCGGTCAATGATCTCCCGCTGCATCCGCCCGCCCGACAGCATGCCGTCGAGCAGGTGCATCGCCATCGGGAACCACTCGGCCACGATGTAGGCGAACTTCTTGGCCGGCAGCATGAACATCCGCGTCGGCGCGGTCGTCCGCAGCGTGTGCTGGTACGTCTGCGGCGCCCGGTCACCGAGGTAGGCGCTGGTGGCGCCGCCGTAGACGCCGGGCTGCGACGTACGGGGCATCGCCACGGTCCCGGCGCTGACCGTCTCGCTGATCATCTGGATCTCGCCCTCGAGCAGCACCGCGAAGCACTCGGCCGGGTCGCCCTGCTGGAGGATCACCTCGTCCTGGCCGAACGTGCGCACCGCCCCGCTGTTGGCCAGCTTGGTGAGCTGTTCGTCGTTGAGCCGCTCGAAGAGGAAGAGTTTGCGCAGTTCATCGATGTCGATGTTGGTCATTGCTTCTCCAGGTAGCGATGCACGAGCGCGACGGCCATCGCGCCCTCGCCGACGGCGGAGGCCACTCTCTTGATCGAGTCGGCGCGTACGTCACCCGCGGCCAGCACCCCGGGCACGTTCGTCTCCAGGAAGTACGGCTCGCGCCGCAGCGGCCAGTTACGCGGCCGCTTCCCGCCCTGCACCAGGTCGGGCCCGGTCAGCACGAACCCCTTCTCGTCACGCTCGACCGTCTCGCCCAGCCACGACGTGTACGGCTCGGCCCCGATGAACACGAACAGCCACTGCGCGTCGACCGTGCGCTGCTCGCCCTTGGTCGAGAGCGTCAGCCGCTCCAGGTGGTCGTCGCCTTCGCCACCGACGACCTCCGTCTGGAGGTGCACCTCGATGTTGGGGATGGCGGCGATCTGCTCGATGAGGTAGTGCGACATGGACTTCTCCAAACCGTCACCCCTTACCAACAAATTGACCTTGCTCGCGAATCCCGACAGGTAGACGGCCGCCTGCCCGGCCGAGTTGGCCGCGCCGACGATGAAGACGTCGGTGTCCTGGCAGGACGGCGCCTCGGTCAGGGCGGCGCCGTAGAAGACGCCCCGGCCGGTGAACTCGTCGAGCCCCGGCGCGTCCAGCCGGCGGTAGGTGACGCCGGTCGCGAGTATCACCGCATGCGCGGCGATCTCCCCGCCGTCCTTGAACCCGATCACCCGAGCCTGCCCGCGCGGCTCCAGCGAGATCACCTTGCGCGCGGTCAGCAGCTCCGCCCCGAACTTCAGCGCCTGCCTGCGCGCGCGGTCCGCGAGCTGCTGCCCGGAGACGCCGTCGGGGAAGCCCAGGTAGTTCTCGATCCTGGAGCTCTGCCCCGCCTGGCCGCCCGAGGAGTAGGCCTCGACCAGCACGGTCTTCAACCCCTCGGAGGCGCCGTAGACGGCCGCGCCGAGCCCGGCGGGCCCGCCGCCCACCACGATCAGGTCGTAGAAGTCGGTGGCCGGCGTGGTCGACAGGCCCACCGCCGCCGCCAGCGTGGCCTGGTCGGGCGACTCCAGGGTGGTGCCCTCGGCGGTCACCACGAGCGGCAGGTGGCAGCCCTCGCCGGCCGCCTTCACCAGCTGCGCGCCCTCGGGGTCCTCCGACAGCATCCACCGGTACGGCACGTGGTTGCGGGCCAGGAAGTCACGCACCTTGTACGACTGCGCCGACCACCGGTCGCCCACCACGCGCAGCTCGGACCGCTCGATCCGGTCCGTGCGCATCCAGGCGTCGAGCTGGCCGTCGATCACCGGGTAGAACTTCTCCTCCGGCGGGTCCCACGGCTTGAGCAGGTAATGGTCCAGGTCCACCACGTTGATCGCCTGGATCGCGGCGTCGGTGTCGGCGTAGGCGGTCAGCAACACCCTGCGCGCGTACGGATACAAGTCCATGGCGGCTTCGAGGAACTCCACACCGTTCATCTGCGGCATGCGATAGTCGGCCAGGATCGCCGCCACCTCGTCGCCCCGCAGCCGCATCTCCCGGACGGCCTCGATGCCGTCCCGGGCCGCCTCGGCGCGGACAATCCGGTATTCCTGACCGTAGCGGCGTCTCAAGTCCCGGGCCACCGCCCGCGAGACGCCCGGATCGTCATCGACAGTAACGATGACCGGCTTGTCCATGTCTTCTCCCCACTCGTCCCTACAGGAAGCATGTCATGTGCGGGGGAGTCAGTGAGCACTCGCTCATATCATGGTCGGATGCGTACACGCGACCGCATCATCGACGCCGCCGAGCAGGCGATTCGGGAGTTCGGCATCGCGGGTGCCACCACCAAGCGTATCGCCCAGCAGGCCGGCTGCTCCGAGGCGCTGCTCTACAAGCACTTCGCCGGCAAAGAGGCGCTGTTCCTCGCCGTCCTGCTGGAGCGGCTGCCCGCGCTCGGCCCCGCGCTGGAGCGGCTGCGGGAGAGCACCGGGCAGGGCGACCTGGCCGGCAATCTCGCCGAGTTCGCGCTGAAGGCGCTGGAGTTCTACACCAGGGCGTCGGCCATCGCCTCCGGCCTGCTGGCCGACCCGTCGCTCATGGCGGGCTTCAGGGGCATGCTGGCCGCGAACGACATGGGCCCGCACCTGCCGATCCGGGCGCTGGCCGAGATCCTGCGGGCCGAGCAGCGCGGCGGCCGGCTCGACGAGGGGATCGACGCCGACGCCGCCGCGTCGATGCTGATGGGCGCCTGCTTCCACCGGGCGAACCTGTCGTACTACGTCGAGCTCCCGGAGGCGGACGAGACCTGGGCCGCCGCGATCGCGCGCACGCTGGTGCGCAAGTGACGCCCGTTACGCGATGACGCGGCTCTCGCCGCCGTCCACCAGCATCGAGATCCCGTTCACGAACGAGGCCCGCTCGCTGGCCAGGAACGCCACCACGTCACCGACCTCCTCCGGGCTGCCGACGCGCCCGATCGGCACCGCCTCGCCCCGCCGGGCCAGCCCCTCCTCGTCGCCCGCCAGCGACCGCAGCCGGTCGGTGTCGATGGGGCCCGGCATCACGTTGTTGACCAGCACGCCGTCGCGGGCGACCTCGCGGGCCAGCGTGCGCACGACGCCGGCCACGGCCGAGCGGGTGGCGTTGGACAGCGCCAGGCCGTCCAGCGCCTCGCGGGCCGACCTGCTGGTGATCGTGACGATGCGGCCCCAGCCGCGCGAGCGCATCTCGGGCAGGACCGCGTACATCAGGCGTACGGTGCCGAGCAGGTTGCGCTGGACGGCGACGTCCCAGTCGGCCAGGCTCGTCTCGTCGAAGCGGCCGGACGGCGGCCCGCCGGAGCTGGCCACCAGGATGTCGATCGGGCCGAGCACGTCACGCGTCTCCTCGACCACCCGCCGGGCCGCGGCCGGGTCCTCCACGTCGGCCAGCACGGCGTGCACGACCTTGCCGTACTCCTGCAGCTGTACGACCGCCTCCGCGAGCCGCTCCGGGTTGCGGGCGGCGACGCAGACGTCGCAGCCCTCCCGCGCGAGGCTCTTGGCGGCGGCGAGCCCGATGCCCGCGCTGCCTCCGGTGACGAGGGCGACCTTGCCCGAGATGCCGAGATCCATAGGGGCGACTATAGATCGTGCGGGCCACGGCACGAGTGGCGGCGCCGCGCTCAGCCGGGGGTGACCCGGGTGAGCTTGTCGGGGTTGAGCACGCCGTAGATGCTGGTGATGAGGCCGTCGTGGACGTCGATCAGCACGGCCTGGCGGTTGCCCGCGACCCTCGTCCAGAGGGCGGGCTGGCCGTTGAGCTCGATCAGCCGGGTGTCGGTGAAGTCGTACCGGCTGAGCAGGCCGTTGAGGAAGGCCACCACCTTGTGGCGCCCGAGGATCGGCCGCAGCGCCGCCCTGACCTTGCCGCCGCCGTCGTTGTAGGACACGACGTCCTCGTGCAGCAGCTCGGTGAGCGCCGCGAGGTCGCCGCCCGCCGCCGCGTCCATGAACGTCGTCAGCAGCTTGGTGTGGTCCTCGGCCGACGGGCGGAACCGGTCGCGCCCCTCGGCGAGCCGGACGGAGGCCCGGCGGTGCAGTTGCCTGGCGTTGGCCACGGAGGTGCCGACGATCTCCGCGATCCCGTCGTACGGGAGCTCGAACGCCTCCCGCAGCACGAACACCGCCCGCTCCGGCGGCGACAGCCGCTCCATCAGGTGCAGGGTCGCGTACGAGACGGTGTCCCGCAGCTCGGCCGTGTCCAGCGGCCCCGCCTCCGACGTCATCACCGGCTCGGGCAGCCACGGCCCCGTGTACGCCTCGCGCTTGACCCGCGCCGAGCGCAGCTGGTCGAGCGCCAGCCGCGAGACCACGGTCACCAGGAAGGCGCGCGGCTCATTGATCTCGCTCCGGTCGGTGCCCTGCCAGCGCAGCCAGGCCTCCTGCACGACGTCCTCGGCGTCCCACATGCTGCCGAGCAGGCGGTAGGCCAGCCCGAGCAGCACGGGGCGGTGCTCCTCGAAGTCCACGGTTGGCATCATGCCCGGTCACCGAGGAGGGGGCCGAAGCGGGGGCGACTGACGGTCCATGGGTGGAAAAGGCGCGGTAAGCATGATGAGCTTGGCGGGTGGCGAGAAATCTGATCCTGTCAGGAGGCCTGTTCCACGACTTCGCCGCCACGTCGGCCGCGCTCGCGGGAGTGCTAGCCGAGGTGGGCGTCGAGTCGGAGATCACCGAGGACATCGCGGGCGCGCTGAGCGAGCCGTCGGAGGTCCAGCTCATCACCGTCAACGCGCTGCGCTGGCAGATGGGCCAGGACCGCTTCGCCGACCTGCGTGACGAGTGGCGCTTCGCCTTACCGGCGCAGGCCCGCACCACGCTCCTCGACCACCTCGACCGGGGCGGCGGGCTGCTGTGCATGCACTCGGCGTCGATCTGCTTCGACGACTGGCAGGGCTGGCCGCGCGTCCTGGGCGGCTGCTGGACCTGGCCCAAGTCCCACCACCCGCCGCTGGGGTGGACGGGCGTGCGGGTGCACGGCGATCACCCGGTGGTCGAGGGCCTGCGGGACTTCGACGTGGTGGACGAGGTCTACAGCGACCTCGACATCCTGCCGGACGTCCAGCCGCTGGCATCCTCGAACGGCCAGCCGCTGGTCTGGGCGCGGCCGGTGCGGCGCGGCCGGGTGTTCTACGACGCGCTGGGCCACGACACCAGGTCGTACGACAACGAGGTGCACCGCACGATGCTCCAGCGGGCCGCGCTGTGGCTGCTGAAGCGGCCCGTCACCGTCACGGAGTGAACGACCAGCCGCTCCAGCGGGTCACGTCCACGATGATCACGGGGCCGGCGGGCCGGTGCTCGCGATACTGGCCGTACTTGGCGGCCAGCGCGTCGAGCGCCGACTCGCGCTCCGGCCCCTCCGCCACGACCGCGGCCAGGCCGTCGGCGCGGGCCCACCACAGCCGGGCCCAGTCGTCCTCGTAGTGGTCGGCCAGCAGGCTGACCCGCGGGTTCTCCCGGAGGTTGCGCAGCCGTCTCAGGTCGGTGGTGGTCTTCGGCTTGTCATCGATCGCGGTCACCACCCGGTCCGCGACGACGGCGAAGGTGACGGGCACCAGGTGGGGCGTCCCGTCGGCGCTCGCCGTGGCCAGCCGCGCCACCCGCTCGCCCCGGAACCTCGCGCGGGCCCGCTCGCCGTCCATGCGCCCATTCTCACCGCCGGCGAACCGGTCCGGAACCTACAAGACCGCATGTCGCGAACGTGGGCACGATGAGCTCATGAACGTGAACCTTTCCGCGATCGCCGGCTTCCTCGCCGGGCACGCCCGTGTTCTGGATCGCCGCCGCTACGACCTGCTCATGGGCGAGGGGGACGCGGCTTCCGCGCTGGGCGCGCTGGAGGCCTACCGCAACCCCGACGGCGGCTACGGCTGGGGCCTGGAGCCGGACCTGCGCTCGCCCGAGAGCCAGCCGGGGGCGGCGCTGCACGCCTTCGAGGTGTTCGAGAACGTCGCCCCCGCGACCTCGCCGCGGGCGGTGGCGCTGTGCGACTGGCTGGACTCGGTCACGCTGCCGGACGGCGGGCTGCCGTTCTCGCTGCCGCTCACCGTCGGCGAGGCCACCGCGCCCTGGTGGGCGGGTGGTGACCCGGACACCTCGTCCCTGCAGATCACCTCGGTCTCCGCGGCCGCCGCCCACCGCGTCGCGGCCCACGACCCGGCCGTGGCCGCGCATCCGTGGCTGGAGCGGGCCACGCGTCACTGCCTCGACGCGATCCAGGAGCTCGACCAGGCGCCGCACGCGTACGTGCTGGCGTTCGCGGTGCGCTTCCTCGACGCCGTGTACGACACCCAGCCCAGGGCGGCCGACCTGCTCAAGCGGCTCGCCGCGCACATTCCCGCGGACGGGCGGGTGCCGGTCGAGGGCGGCACCGAGAACGAGGCGCTGCGCCCGCTCGACTTCGCGCCCCACCCGGGCCGGCCGGCCCGCGACCTGTTCGAGCCCGACGTGATCGCGGCGGACCTCGTACGGCTGGCAGGGGAGCAGAAGGACGACGGCGGATGGGACGTGGACTACGCGCGCATCTCCCCGGCCGGGGCGCTCGACTGGCGCGGGGCCGTCACCGTGAACAACCTCGCGCTGCTGCGCGAGAACGGCCTGGTCTAAGGGGAGAGGCGGCGGGCCGACTCCGACTCCTGGGCCATGCGGCGCAGCGCCTCGAACGCCTTGCCGTACAGGACGGTGCCGAGCACCAGGGCCTCCACGGCGGCGTCGCGCGGGCCGTCGAAGGGGATGGTGTTCATCTCGACCTCGGAGACGAGCTTCTGCGCGATCTCGACGTACGGCTCGAGGTCGACGTGCAGGCCGAGCTGACGCATCCGGACGATCGTCTGGGCCAGCTCGTCACGGGAGGGGGCGGTCGGCGAGATGTCCCAGCCCCGGTCGGCGATGAGGCGGTCCACCTGGTCGCGGGCGAGCTGCCACTCCTCGCCGGGCTCGGGCTCGACCGCGGCGCTCAGGGCGTAGTGGGCGGTGCCGAGCATCAGGTGCATGGGGAGCGACTCGTCCTCGACGGCCTCGATGATCTTCTTGATCGAGGCGACGGGGAGCCGGCCCACTTCGAGCAGGGCTCGGATCAGGCGGAGTCTGCGCAGGTGGGACTCGTCGTACTCGGCTCTGGTCGCGGCTGTCTGCTCGCCCTGGTGCAGCAGGCTCTCGCGAAGGTAGTACTTGATCGTCGGGATGGCCACACCGGACTTGGCGCTGAGTTCGGAGATGCGCATCGCTAGATAATAGCGCTATCCAGATCGGGCGAGGTGCCGGGCCGCGCTGAGGAGCTCGTGGACGTCCGTCTGGCGGTTCCAGAGGAAGACCACTTCCAGCGGCGGCACGTCCTCTTTTATGGGGACGAATGCGAGCGTGTCGGGGATCGAGGTGCCCTCGTGGACGCACAGCGCGTAGCCCGCGCCCTCCTCCACCAGGTTGATGACCAGATCGTGCGTGGCGGCGGCCGGGCCGAGGCGGGGGTGGAGGCGGTGCCGTACGAAGCCCTCCAGGAAGCGGCGGGCCCCGGCCACCGCGTCGGACTCCGGCATCACCAGCGGCTCGCCCGCCAGGTCCGCCAGCGACAGCGCCTCGTACGCCGCCAGGGGGTGATCGCGGTGGAGCAGCGCGCGCACCGGGAAACGGTGGATCAGCATGCGGGCCACGCCCCTGGGCAGCGAGCCCGGCGCGTAGCCGAGCCCGGCCTGCAGGGTGCCGTCCGCGATGGAGACGATCTGCTCGGCCGTCCCCATGGGGGCCACGCGCAGGTTGGAGGTCTGGAGCTGGGAGAGCAACCGGGCGACCACGTCCGCCAGCCCGTCGGCCACGCCCAGGCGCGCGGTCGTGGCCCTGCTCCTGGCGGCGGCGACGGCGCGGTCGAAGGCGTCGACCGCCACGGTGGCCTGGGCCAGGAAGGCCTCGCCCGCCTCGGTCAGCTGCACGCCGCTGGACGAACGGCTGAACAGCTCGACGCCGATCTCCTTCTCCAGGGCTCTGAGCTGCTCCGACAGCGTGGGCTGTGCGATGTGCAGCGCGGCGGCGGCGCGGCGGAGACTGCCCGCGCGGGCGATCGCCATCGCGTACCGGACGTAGCGTAGATCCATCCCTCACCTCAGCGTGATGATGGGCTTATCGGTTGATCACTCCTCCGTATTACAAGAGGACCTGCCTCCCGTGAAGATATTCAGTTAGTCACTGGTGGCGACATTTCCGGATTGGATGTGGTTGCCAAGCAAGCGATTGTCTGAACCTCCTGGCGCGGGCTAGCGTGCCTCTACAGAGCGGGTCGTGGACGCGGGAGGCGGCGGATGCAGCCGTTCGGTGGGTTGGCGGCGGTGGCCGGGGTCGGGATGACGGCGCTGACCAGGGAGCCCGGGCGGAGCGAGCTGGAGCTGGCGGTCGAGGCCTGCCGGGCGGCGTGCGCGGACGCGGGCATCGGGCCGCGTGACGTGGACGCGGTGCTCAGCTACCATCTGAACGACTCCGCACCCGTCGTCCAGGTCGCGCGGGCCCTGGGGATCGAGCGGCTCGGGTGGCACAACGACATCGCCGGGGGAGGCACGCAGGCGGCGTCGATCCTGGGCGACGCGGCGATGCTCATACACGCCGGTTTAGCGCGAAATATCGTGGTGTATCGGGCGCTCAACGGCCGCTCCGGCAAGCGCATGAACGCCGTCTCCACCGGCCCCCAGGAGCGTTTCACGTACGGGCTGGCGGGCCCGATCCCGCTGTTCGCCCTGGCCGCGACCCGCTACCTGCACGACACGGGCCTCACGGAGGAGCACCTGCACGCGGTCGTCGCCCAGTCCAGGGAGAACGCCAAGGCCAACCCCCGGGCCCTGCGCCGCGAACCCCTGGAACTCGCCGACTACCTCGCCCGGCCGTACGTGAGCACCCCCCTCCGCACGGTCGACTGCTGCCAGGAGACCGACGGGGCCTGCGCCCTCGTGGTCAGCGGCGTGCTCGACGGGCCGCGTATCCGGGCGGTCGTGCGCGGGGGAGGCCCCGGCTGCTCGTCGATGGACCGCGCGCCGGACGTCACCGCGATCTTCTCGGCGTACGTGGCGCCCATGCTCTGGGAGGCGTCCGGCATGCGGCCGCCGGACGTGGACGTGGCGCTGCCGTACGACGCCTACTCGTGGCTCGTGCCCCGGCAGCTGGAGGACTTCGGGCTGGTCGAGCGCGGGGACCTGGGGGCGTACCTGCTGGAGCGCCGCCACGCCTGGGTGAACCCGCACGGCGGGCTGCTCTCGGAGGGCTACGTGCACGGCCTGAACAACGTGGCCCAGGCCGTCAGGGAGCTGCGGGAGGGGCGTGAGGTGGCCCTCGTGACGGGGTTCGGGGGCAGCTACGGGAGCGCCGCCCTGATCGTACGGTGAAAAATCGGCTGAAATGCCGATGACGCCTCCGACATGTACGGGGTGATCCGACCCCGAGACCCGAGGAGGCCGACCATGGGAACCGCCTGTGGATGACGATCGGAAGACCCGATTCGAGGCCGTTTACCAGCAGACGTACGAGCACATACTCGGCTACGCCATGCGTCGCTGCGACTCGCCGGATGACGCGGCGGACGTGGTCGCCGAGACGTTCGCGATCGCCTGGCGCCGCATGGACGCGCTGCCGCCGGGCGAAGAGTCCAGGCTGTGGCTGTACGGGGTGGCCAGGAACGTGCTGGCCAACCACCGCCGCGGCCAGGCCAGGCACCGGCACCGCAGCGTGGAGCTGGACACCGACCTCGCCGACCTGTACGCCCACTCGCAGGAGACCAGCGTCGAGCTGGGCGCGATCGCGCGGGCGTTCGAGCAACTGTCCGAGGACGACCGGGGAGCTGATCTCGCTGGTGGCCTGGGAGGGCCTGGACCGGGCCCAGATCGCCATCGTGCTCGGCTGCTCGCGCAACGCCGTGCGCATCCGCCTCCACCGGGCCCGCAAGCGCTTCTCCAAAGCGCTGGCCACCGCCGGCGTCACCGTCAACTACCTGGTCATGGAGTCCGCATGAACGAGTTGCAGCATCTCGCCAGGGTCCATGACGAGGAGCTGGCGGGCCAGGCGTCCGGCGCGGGGGCGCGGGCGCTCCTCGTCTCGATCACCGCCGAGGAGCCTGCCGCCGAGCCTGTCCGCCGCCGGACCTCTCGGTGGCGTGCCCGCCTGGCCGTGGGCGCCGTGGCCGTCACCGGGCTCGCCGCGGCCGCCGTGATCGCCCCCGCCGTCCTCGGCGCGCGCGGCCCCGCCACCTCCTACGCCAACTCCGCCATCGACATCGAGCTGCGCGGCGACACGTACGTGGCCACCATCAAGGACCCGTTCGCCGACTACGCCAAATACACCGAGGGCTTCAAGGCCGTGGGTCTGGACGTGAACCTGGAGGTCGTGCCGGTCTCTCCCACCCAGGTGGGTCAGATCACGGGCATGCGGCTGAGCGGCCGGCCGGCGGACAACGGCGAGTCCATCACCAACAGCACGACGCCCGAGGGCTGCACGTTCGGCAGTGCGGGCTGCGCGATGACCGTCGAGGTGGCCCGTGGCTGGCCCGGCTGGGCCTCGGTCCAGCTGGGACGGGCGGCGCGGCCGGGGGAGAGGTACCAGAACTGGCGCTCGGCCATGAGGAAGGGCGAGATGCTGGAGGGCTACCGCGCCGACGGGAAGACCGTGGGCGAGGTCATGGCCGAGGTTCGCCGGCGCGGCCTCAAGGCGGTCTTCCAGACCATCGTCCCCGCGCCGGACAACGACGGCTACGCGGTGGACCCGAAGCAGCAGTCGGCCAAGGTCGGCGACGACTGGATGGTCTGGGAGGTCCAGTCGGAGCAGGCCGGCGTCGTGCGCCTGATGGTGACCAAGGAACGACTGCCGAAGAACCCCGTCTACGGCGACACGAAGATCCTGGACGAGTAGCCGGGGTCAGCCGGTGAAGGCGGCGTGCCGGGCTCGCGCCTCGGCCTCCGGGAGCAGGTCGCGGGCCGCCAGCCAGGCCGCTGCCCCCGCCGGGTCGCCCGCCGTGACGGCGTCCGCCAGGAGGTCGTGGACCGCTCGCTGGACGGGGCCCTCCGACGTGAGCACACCGCCCGCGAGCACGATGGGCAGGCCGGGCTCGTGCATCTGGGCCGCGGTGCTCGCCAGCCGGGCCGCGGCCTCGGCGACGAGGGCCCGCGCTGCCGGGTCGCCCGCCTCGGCGGCCTGGCCGACGAGGGGCGCCAGCTCGGCGAGCGCCAGCGGCGGCCGGGCGTGCACCGCCGCCGCCAGCCGCGCGACCGGATCCCCGCCCATCCCTTCGGGCAGCAACTTCCGGACGACGAGCTCCGCCAGCAGCCCGCGGGGGGCCCGGACCGGGACAGCCGGGGAGGAGGGCGGCGCGGCGTGCCCCTCTGCGAGGGCGCGGATGGCGGCGCGGGCGGCGGCGTGGCCGAGCCAGAAGGCCGACCCCTCGTCCCCGAGCAGCCATCCGTACCCGTCGGCGGTCGCCGTCTGCTCGTGGCCGGTAATTTTTGCCGCGATCGCCCCCGTCCCCGAGATCAGTACGGTTCCCGACGGTGCGGCGGTGCCGGCCGCGAACGCGGTCACGGTGTCCCCGACGACCCGTACCGGCGGGCCCTGGGGGAGGAGCGGGTGAAGGACGCGCTCGGCCAGCGCCCGGCACGCCCCGGGATTGCCCGCCAGCCCGACGACCACCGCGCTGACGTGCCGTAACGAAGCCGATGCCGCCTCCTGGACGGCGGCGGTCAGGTGCGCGCGGGCCCGCTCCATGCCGAGCGTCACCGGGTTGGCGCCGGGCGCGTGCCCGCGCCCGACCGGCGCCCCGTCCACCGTGAACAGCGCGGCCCGCGACGAGGTGCCGCCCGCGTCGACCCCGAGTACCAGCATGTCAAAAATTATTGCCCGAACGCCTTGACGACGCCAAGCCCTGGGCATAATTTTCATCGCGTGGAACTACTCAACCGCATCCAGGCCGAGCAGCCCGACCTGCCCGAGGCGCTGCGCAAGGTGGCCGAGGTCATCCTGGCCGCGCCCGCCGAGGCCGCCCGGCTGACCATCGTCGACCTGGCCGAGCGGAGCGGGACGTCCACGGCGACCATCACGCGCTTCTGCCGCGCCCTCGGCTTCACCGGGTACGCCGAGCTGCGCGTGGCCGTCGCCACCGAGACCGGCCGCAAGGCCCAGCAGACCTGGCACACCGACATCGGCCAGGAGATCCTCCCCGACGACACCCTCGACAAGGTGCTCGGCGTCGTGTCCGGCAACGACATCCGCCTGATCCAGGAGACCGCCGACCAGCTCGACCTGGCCGTGGTGGACAAGGCCGCCCAGGCGGTGGCCAGGGCCGGGCGGGTGCTGCTGTTCGGGGTGTCGAGCAGCGCGGCCGTGGCCAGCGAGATGGAATACCGGCTGCAGCGCATGCGCGTACCGACCTGGAGCAGGTCCGACGCCCACAGCGCGCTGACGGACGCGGCGCTGCTCGGACAGGGCGACGTGGCGATCGGGATCTCGCACAGCGGCCGGACCCGCGAGGTCATCGAGGTGCTCGCGGAGGCGAGCAGCCACGGCGCGATCACCGTGGCCGTCACCTCGCAGCCGCGCTCCCCGCTGGCCGAGGTGGCCGAGCTGGTGCTGACCACGGCCAGCCGGGCGACGAGCTTCAGGTCGGAGGGGTTCGCCGCGATCCACTCGCAGCTGCTGGTGCTCGACGTCGTGTACGTGTCGGTGGCCCAACGCACGTACGAGCGCACCAGGCAGGCATTCGACGTGACCGTCCGCGCGGTGGCCGGACATCGCCTCCCAGAAGGGGATTTATGACAGTAGATCCAGCAAAATTCGCTCAGCACATCGCCGACCTCGTCCGGACGATCCCGGACGACCCGGAGATCGCCCGAGCCGCCGGCCTCTTCACCAAGGCGCTGGCGGGGGGCGGCGTCATCCAGGCGTTCGGCTCCGGCCACTCGGAGGCCGTCGCGATGGAGATCGCCGGCCGCGCGGGCGGCCTCGTGCCCACCAGCAAGCTCGCGCTCAGGGACATCGTCCTGTACGGCGACGCCCCCCGCTCCGAGCTGGACCGCTACGACCTCGAACGCGACCCGTCCGTCGCCCGCGCCGTCCTCGACCTGGCGCCCGTCCGCCCCGGCGACCTGTTCGTGATCATCTCCAACTCGGGCGTCAACGGCGTGGTCGTCGAGCTGGCCACGCTCGTCAAGCAGCGCGGTCATGACCTGGTCGCGATCACCTCGCGCGCTCACGGCGAAGCCGTCGCGTCCCGCCACCCCTCGGGCCGCAAGCTCCTCGACCTGGCCGACGTCGTCCTGGACAACCGCGCGCCCTACGGCGACGCCGTACTCCCCCTGCCCGACGGAGGCGCCTCCGTCGGAGCCGTCTCCACCATCACCTCGGCGCTGCTGGCCCAGCTCGTCGTGGCCCGGACCGTAGGCGACCTGCTCGAAGCGGGCGAGGTGCCGCCGGTCTACCTGTCGGCCAACGTCCCCGAGGGCGACGCCCACAACCTCAAGCTGGAGGCGCTGTACGCCGGTCGCATCCGGCGCGGCGCCTGAGTCCTCCGCAAGCTGCCACGAGCCCTGTTCGGCATGCCCGAAATTCGGGCTCGCACCCCGCAAGGAGAACCCCCCATGTACCGAAATATCGGAAAAGTTGTCCTCTCCTTAGCCCTCCCTCTCGTCCTCGTCGTCGTGGCCCTGGTCGCCCCGGCCAGCGCCCAGCAGTCCGTACGACTCCAGTACCGCACCAGCGCTCCCGGCGCGAACACCGCCCAGGCCGAGCCCTGGTTCCAGCTCTTCAACGACGGCACCACCACGATCCCGCTCAACCAGGTCAAGATCCGCTACTACCTGACCGGCGCGGAGACCTACCGCTTCGCCTGCTCCTGGGCCGTGGTGGGCTGCTCGACGGTGACCGGGCAGTTCGTCCGCCAGTCGGGCGCCGACCAGTACCTGGAGGTCGGCTTCAGCTCCGGCAGCCTGGCCCCCGGCGCGAACACCGGCGACCTGCAGCTGCGCTTCTACCGCGCGGACTGGCAGCCGTTCACGCAGAGCGACGACTACTCCTACGGCTCCAACACCGCCTACACGAACTGGGACAAGGTCACCGTCCACGTCAACGGCCAGCTCGCGTGGGGGCGGCCGAACGGCACCGAGCCCACTCCCACTCCCACGGTCCCTCCGACGGGCTCGGCGGGCGTGCTGTTCGACGACTTCACGTACTCGGGGTCGAGTGATCCGCGCCTCGCCCAGCGCGGCTGGACGGTGCGCGCCAGCTCCGGCGGCCCCGGCGTGCCCGGCGCCACCTGGTCGCCCTCGGCGGTCTCGTTCCCCGGCGGCCTGCTGACGCTCGACTCCGCCACGAACGGCACCGCCGCCGGCACCGTGCAGACCGAGCTGTCCACCGCGAACCGCAAGTTCTTCGAGGGCACCTACGCCGCCCGCGTCCGCTTCAGCGACGCCCCCACCAGCGGCCCCGACGGCGAGCACGTGGTGCAGACGTTCTTCACCATCACCCCGCTGCGCTACAACCTGGACCCCGACTACGGCGAGCTCGACTTCGAGTACCTGCCGAACGGCGGCTGGGGCGAGCCGTCCGACATCCTCTACACCACCAGCTGGGAGACCTACCAGGCCGACCCCTGGCAGGCCGTCAACACCCACACCGAGGAGCGCGCGAGCTTCGCCGGCTGGCATGACCTCGTGATCCAGGTCTCCGGCGGGCGGATCAGGTACTACGTGGACGGGCGCCTGTTCGCCGACCACGGTGACATCTACTATCCCGAGACGCCCATGTGGATCATGTTCAACCAGTGGTTCATCGATCTCCAGGGCGCCACGGGGACGCGTACGTACCGGCAGCAGGTGGACTGGCTCTACTACAGCAAGAACGAGGTCGTCCCGCCCGCCGACGTCACAGCCCGCGTCGCCTCCCTGCGCGCCGCCGGCACCTCCTTCACGGACACCGTCCCCAACCCGTGACAAGGATCGCCATGAAGAAGCGCATCCTGGCCCTGGCCGCCATGTTCGCGGTGGCCGCGTGCGGCGCCGCCGAGGAGCCCAAGGCGTCCGCGGGCCCCGCCAGGCTGACCGTCTGGATCATGGACGGCAGCGTCACGCAGGACCTGCTGAAGAAGTTCGAGACCGAGTACGAGGCGGCGCACAAGGGCGTTGACCTCGACATCCAGATCCAGGCGTGGGACGGCATCGGCGAGCGCGTCACCGCGGCCCTGGCCAGTACCGACGCCCCTGACGTGATCGAGGTGGGCAACACCCAGGTCGCCCAGTACTCCGCCAGCGGCGGCGTCACGGACCTGACCGCCAAGGTCGCCGAGCTCAAGGGCGGGGACTGGCTGCCGGGCCTGGCCCAGCCGGGCAACATCGACGGCAAGCAGTACGGGATCCCCTGGTACGCCGCCAACCGCGTGGTCGTCTACAACAAGGACCTGTTCGCCAAGGTCGGCATCACGGAGCCGCCGACAACGCGCGACGAATGGCTAAACATAACCGCAAAGCTGAATAAAAACGGAAATCAGGGCATCTATCTGACCGGGCAGACCTGGTACGCCCTGGCCGGCTTCATCTGGGACGAGGGCGGCGACCTGGCCGTCCAGGAGGGCGGCAAGTGGAAGGGCGCCCTCGACACCCCGCAGGCCCTGGCCGGCATGGACTTCTACCAGCGTCTCCAGGCCCTCGGCAAGGGTCCCAAGGACGCCGACGAGGCCAACCCGCCCCAGCACGAGGTGTTCGCCCAGGGCAAGGTGGCCCAGATCATCGCCGTCCCCGGCATCGCCGCCCGCGTCCTGGAGGTGGACGACAAGCTGAAGGGCAAGATGGGCTTCTTCCCCATCCCGGGCAAGACGGCCGGCAAACCCGGCGCCGTCTTCACGGGCGGCTCCGACCTGATCATCCCGGCCGCTTCCAAGCGCCAGGACGCGGCGTACGAGCTGGTCAAGGCCCTGGCCGGGGAGCAGTTCCAGACCGAGCTGGCCAAGGCGATGAGCTTCGTGCCGAACCGTACCTCGCTGGCCGGCGTGCTGTCCGGTGACGAGGGCACCGCAGCCATGGCGAAGGGCGCCGTGGGCGGCCGTGCCACCCCGAACACCCCCAACTGGGCCGCCGTCGAGGCCACCTCCGTGATCAAGCAGTACATGACCGCCGTGCTCACCGGCGCCGACCCCGCGACGGAGGCGAAGAAGGTCTCGGAGACCATCACCACGACCCTGAACAGCGGGTCCTGAATGCGCACCAGGAGCCTGTGGCCCTACCTGCTCATCGCCCCCACGGTGGCGGGCGGGGCCTTCCTCCTGCTCTACCCGATGCTCAAGGCCGCGGTGATCTCCTTCCAGCACTTCCGCATGGGGGAGCTGATCAGGGGCGGCGCGGCCTTCGCCGGTCTGGACAACTACGCCGAGCTGCTGGCCGGCGCGGAGTTCTGGCAGGTGCTGTGGCGCACGCTGGAGTGGACCGCGATCAACGTGGTGCTGATCGTGGTCCTGTCCACGGGTGTGGCGCTGATGCTCGCCCGCCTGCGCCGCGGCCTGCGCCTGGCCCTGATGAGCGCCCTCGCCCTGGCCTGGGCCACCCCGATCATCGCGGCCACGACGGTGTTCCAGTGGCTGTTCCAGTCGGAGCTCGGCGTGGTGAACTGGCTGCTGGCCGGGCTCGGGTTCGACTCCTTCCGGGGCTATACGTGGTTCGCCGACGGCAGGGCCACGTTCGCCGTGCTCGTGGTCCTCGTCGTGTGGCAGTCGGTGCCGTTCGCCGCGCTCACCCTCTACGCCGGGCTGACCACCATCCCGGTGGAGCTGTACGAGTCCGCCCGGATCGACGGCGGCACAGGCCGGCAGATCTTCTGGAAGGTCACCCTGCCGATGCTGCGGCAGCTGTTCGCCCTGGTCGCCTCGCTGGAGGTGATCTGGGTGGCCAAGTGCTTCCCCCAGATCTGGGTGCTCAGCCAGGGCGGCCCGGACGGCGCGACGACCACCCTCCCGGTGTACGCGTTCAAGATCGCCCGGGTGCTGCACCGGTACGACCTCGGTTCGGCGGTCGCCATGCTCACCGTCGTCATCCTCGCCGTCGCCCTGGTCAGCAACCTGCGAAGGATGGTCCGCCAGTGAAGAGGCTGACGCTCAACGCCGCCGCGGTCGGCGTGCTCCTGATGACGATCTTCCCGGTCTACTGGATGTTCCTGACCGCCTTCAAGCCGACCAGGGAGATCCAGGCGGCCACGCCGACGTTCTGGCCGGCGCACCCGACGTTGGAGCACTTCGTGACGGCGGTGAACGCGCCCGGGTTCTGGACCTACTGGCGCAACAGCCTCGTCGTCACCGTGGCCGCGGTGCTGGTCGCGCTGGTGACGGCGCTGCTGGCGGCGTTCGCGGTGGCCAGGATGCGCTGGCGGGGGAGAGGGGCGTTCGTGGTCGCGGTGTTCGCGGCGCAGATGGCGCCGTGGGAGGCGCTGCTGGTGCCGGTGTTCATCATCGCCCGGGACGCCGAGCTGCTGGACTCGCTGGCCATGCTGAGCGGCGTCTACTTCATGATCACGTTGCCGTTCACGATCGTGACGCTGCGCGGGTTCCTGGCCGCGATCCCGCCGGAGCTGGAGGAGGCGGCGCAGGTGGACGGGTGCAGCCGGCTGGTCGCCTTCCGGCGGGTGGTCTTCCCGCTGCTGGCGCCGGGGCTGATGGCGACGTCGCTGTTCGGGTTCATCACGGCGTGGAACGAGTTCGCCTTCGTGAACGTGCTGATCATCAAGGATCAGGACAGGCGCACGCTGCCGGTGTGGCTGTCGTCGTTCCGCGACGTCTTCGGCACGGACTGGGGCGCCACGATGGCCGCCGCCAGCCTGTTCGCGCTGCCCGCGCTGCTGCTCTTCCTGTTCCTGCAGCGCCGGGTGGGCACCGGGATGACGGCGGGGGCCGTCAAGGGCTGACCGCGGTGAACGCGGCGTGCAGGGCCTTGGCGTCCGCCTCCGGGAGCAGGTCGCGGGCCGCCAGCCAGGCCGCCGCGCCCGCCGCGTCACCCGCCGTCGAGACGCTCTCGTCCGCCAGCCGCTCCACCACGGCCTGCCGTACCGGACCCTCGCTGGTCAGCACGCTCCCGGCGAGCACCACCGGACCGGACACGTGTATCCGTCCGAGGGTGGCGACCAGCCGGTCGGCGGCATCCTGCGCGATCTTCAGCGCTGTCTCGTCGCCTGCCGCGGCCGCCCGGCTGACCAGGGAGGACAGCGCGGCCAGGCGCATGTGGTCGGCCTGCGCCAGCCGTACGATGCGATCGGCGACGGCACGCGGCGCGGTGGGCCGCTCGTCGCCGAGGAAGTCGGCCACCACGAGCTCGGCCAGCGCCCCGGTCGGCGGCGCGCCGCGGTCGAGGGCGCCGACCACCGCCTTGACGGCCTGGCGGCCGATCCAGAAGCCCGACCCCTCGTCACCCAGCAGCCAGCCCAGCCCGTCGGCGATGACGTCGAGCCGGAAGCCCGCGATCCTGGCCGCCACCGCCCCCGTGCCCGACAGCAGCAGCGAGCCGTCGGGCTCCGGCGAGCCCGCGGCGTAGGCGATGGGCGTGTCGCCCATGTAGCGCGGCCCCTCCGCGATGCCGTGATCGGCCCAGACCTTCGCCAGCTCGGGCACCATCTCCGCCACGTGCCCCGCCACGCCCGTCAGCGAGGCGGCGACCCGCCGTCCGTCGTGCGCCCCCAGCGCCTCACCGAGCGCGGCGGCCACGTTGGCCACCGCCTTGCCCAGCCCGTGAGCAGTGGGATTGCCCGCGCCGGCCCGCGCGTAGCCGACCCTGGTGCCGTCGAGCGCGTGGACGGCGACCCGCGTGGACGTGGCCCCGGCGTCGACACCGACCACTAGCGATTCAGTCACGGTCCGAGTCTGGGGGTTGACGCGGACCGGAAGCAAGAATAATTTTCGCCAGAAGACCGGGTATTCGGAAGGAATATTCGTGACTTCAGGAGCGCTTGGGCGCGTCGAAACAGAACTACCCGGTTTGCCGGAGGCGTTGCGCAGGGTCGGCGAGGTGATCCTCGGCGATCCTGCCGAGGCCGCGCGCTCGACCATCATCGCGCTCGCCGAGCGGGCCGGCAGCTCGCCGGCGACGGTGACGAGATTCTGCCGGGCGTTCGGCTTCTCGGGGTACGCCGAGCTGCGCGTCGCGCTGGCCACCGAGACCGGACGGGCGGCGCAGGCGGGCTGGGGGGCGGGCGTCGGCCACGAGATCGGCCCCGACGACCCGCTCGACTCGGCTATCGAGGTGATGGCCGCCGCCGACACCAGGCTCATCCAGGACACCGCCGCGCAGCTCGACCTCGACGTCGTCGCCAAGGTGGCCGACGCGATCGTGGCCGCGCCGCGCGTGCTCCTGGTCGGCGTCTCCACCAGCGGCAACGTCGCCGCCATGTTCGAGGGCCGGCTGCGCCGCATCGGCGTCCCCGGCTGGAGCGCCGGTGACGCGCACGTGGCCCTGTCGGAGGCGGCCCTGCTCAAGGGCGGTGACGTGGCCATCGGCATCAGCCACCGGGGCCGCACCCGCGAGGTCATGGAGGCGCTGGCCGAGGCCGGCAGCCACGGCGCGCTGACGGTCGCGGTCACCTCCTTCGCCCGCTCGCCGCTGGCCGAGCTGGCCGATCTGGTGCTGACCACGGCCAGCAGGGAGACCACGTTCAGGCTCGGCGGGCTGGCCGCCGTCCACTCGCAGCTGTTCGTGCTGGACGCCGTGTACGTGGCGGTGGCCCAGCGCACCTACGAGCGCACCAACGAGGCGTTCGAGCGCACGATCAGCGCCGTGGAGAGCCACCGGGTGGAGAGAGGCTGAATGACGTACGCAACCCAGGTCCTCGATCTGGCCCGCCAGGTCACGCAGAGCCAGGCCGAGCCGGTGCGGGAGGCGGCCGCGCTGCTCGTGGCCTCGATCCGGGCGGGCGGCGTGGTCAACGCGTTCGGCTCGGGGCACTCCGAGGCCATCGCCATGGAGATCGCCGGACGGGCCGGCGGCCTCGTCCCCAGCAATCGCCTCTCGCCCAGGGACCTCGTCCTGTACGGAGGTCACCCGCCCGGCGTGCTGACCTCCGAGCTGGAGCGCGACCCGGCCATCGCGCACGAGATCTACGACCTGGCGCCGGTGGCGCCGCAGGACGTGTTCGTGCTGATCTCCAGCTCCGGCGTGAACGGCACGGTCGTCGAGCTGGCCACGCTCGTCAAGGAGCGCGGGCACCCGCTGATCGCCCTCACCTCGGTCGAGCACAGCACCCGGATGGCCTCGCGCCACCCGTCGGGCCGCAAGCTGCTCGACCTGGCCGACGTCGTGCTGGACAACGGGGCGCCGTACGGCGACGCCATCCTCGAGCTGCCCGGCGGCGGCACGTACGGAGCCGTGTCCACGGTCACCTCGGCGCTGCTCGCGCAGATGGTGGTCACCCAGGCGGTGGACGAGCTCGTGGCCATGGGCGAGACGCCCCCGATCTACATGTCGGTCAACGTGACCGGCGGCGACGAGCACAACAAGGCCCTGGAGAGCCGCTACGCAGGCCGTATCCGACGCGGATCATAGACAAGTCAGGAGCAGTCATATGCCCAACACCCCCCATATCAGCAGGCGTGAACTCCTTCGCGGCGCCGCACTCGTACCCGTGGCGGGGGCGCTGGCCGCCTGCGCCACGCCCGCCGCCAAGCCCACCGCGTCGTCCTCGGCGGCGCCGGTCGCGACCAGCGCGGCCAATCCGTTCGGCATGGCGGACAACAAGCCGCTGGAGGTGTGGATCTTCGACGGCGGCTTCGGCCAGGACTACGCCAAGAACATCCACCAGCCGCTCTTCAAGACCAAGCACCCGAACGTCGAGATCAAGCACAACGCGACCAAGGAGATCACCAAGGTCCTCCAGCCGCGCTTCGCCGGCGGCAACCCGCCGGACGTGATCGACAACTCCGGCGCCAACGCCATGGACTTCGGCGCGCTCGCCCAGGACGGCCAGCTCCAGGACCTCACCCCGCTGCTCGACGCGCCCAGCTGGGACGACCCGAACACCAAGGTCCGCGACACCATCGACCAGGCCGTCATCGACCTCGGCACGTACGACGGCACCTTCAGCGTGCTCGGCTACGTGAACTACATCTTCGGCATCTGGTACTCGCAGAAGGCCTTCCGCGAGAACGGCTGGGAGGCGCCGAAGACCTGGGACGAGTTCCTCAAGCTCTGCGAGACCATCAAGAAGTCCGGCAAGATGGCGCCCTTCACCTACGCCGGCAAGTTCCCGCAGTACCTGTACGAGCCGCTGCTCACCATGGCCGCCAAGATCGGCGGCGCCGAGGTGCTCGTCAACATCGACAACCTCGAGGACGGCGCCTGGAAGAGCGACGCCATGAAGACCTCGGCCGCCGCCTGGGCCGAGATCGGTGCCAAGTACCTCATGGAGGGCACCGCCGGCCTCGACCACGTGCAGACCCAGACGGCCCAGAACAAGTACAAGGTCGCCATGCTGCCCTCCGGCTCCTGGCTGGAGAACGAGCAGAAGACGACCACCCCGGCCGACTTCGAGTACGGGATGTTCCCGATCCCCGACTTCGGCGGCTCGGACAAGCTCCCGTACGGCACCCTGCACAGCCAGCCGAGCGAGAACTTCATCGTGCCCTCCAAGTCCCCCAACCCGCAGGGCGGCATGGAGTACCTGCGGGCCATGCTGTCGAAGAAGGCGGCGGGCGACTTCAGCGAGATGGTCAAGACGGTCTCCGTGGTCAAGGGTGCGGGCGAGGGGCGGAAGCTGTCGCCGGGCGCCGAGAGCGCGACCAAGGCGTTCGCCGCCGCGGGCACGAACGTCGTCTACTACCGCTGGCAGACCTGGTACGCCCAGCTCAAGGACGAGGCCATCGCCGCCACCGGCGAGCTGATGACCGGCGGGCTCAAGCCGGACGCCTACCTCGAGCGCCTGCAGAAGAAGGCCGACGAGATCAAGAACGACTCCTCGATCAAGAAGTACAAGCGTTGATGATCTTCAACAGGTATCGCCGCGGGCTGTTCATCACCTCGTTCCTGGCAGCCCCGGTGATCCTCTATCTGGTCTATGTGATCTCGCCATACATCCAGGCGTTCTACATCGCGATGACCGACTGGCGCGGCGTGACGGCCACGCCGACCTTCATCGGCCTGGACAACTTCAAGCGGCTCTTCAGCGATGGCACGTTCTGGAAGGCCGTCACGCACAACGGCGCGCTGCTCGTGCTGCTGCCGCTGATCACGATCGTCATCGCCCTGTTCTTCTCCTTCCTGCTCAACGTGGGCGGCGCGCAGGGCACGTCGGGGATCCGCGGGTCGAAGTTCTACCGCGTGGTGTTCTTCTTCCCGCAGGTCCTGGCCGTCGCGGTGGTGGCGGTGCTGTTCCAGCAGGTGTTCCGGCCGGACGGCAGCGGCATGCTGAACGGCCCGCTGATGGCGCTCGGGGTCAAGCCGATCGGCTTCCTGTCCGACCCCGACGTGGCGTTCTGGTCGGTGCTGGGCGTCATGGTCTGGCAGGCGGTCGGCTTCTACGTGGTGCTCTTCTCCGCCGGCCTGGCCTCCATCCCCAGGGACATGTTCGAGGCCGCGCAGATCGACGGGGCCGGCCGGGTGAGCCTGTTCTTCCGCATCACGCTGCCGCTGCTCTGGGACACCGTGCAGGTGGCCTGGGTATATCTGGGGATCCTGGCGCTGGACGTGTTCGCGATCGTCTGGGTCATGACCGACCAGCACGGCGGACCCGACTGGTCGACCACGGTCATGGCCGCCGAGATCTACCGCAACGCGTTCCAGTACTTCCGCTTCGGCTACGCCTCGGCGCTGGGCGTGATCATGTTCCTGTTCACCGTCGGCTTCGCGATCCTCTCGCTGCGCCTCTCGCGGCGCGAACGAATCGAGTACTGATGACAACGATGGTCTCCTGGACGGCGGCGAACTCGCGGAAGATCGCCCGCCAGGAGCGCAGGCGCCGGCTCGGCCCGATGGGCGTGCTGACGCATGTCGCGCTGCTGGTCTGGACGCTGCTGGTGATCGTGCCGATCCTGTGGACGTTCCTGGCCTCGGTCAAGAGCGAGGACGAGATCTTCGGTGACGCGTGGTCGCTGCCGGCCACGCTGCACTGGGACAACTTCGCCAGGGCCTGGGAGCAGGCGCACATCGGGCAGTACATGCTCAACAGCGTCATCGTCGTGTCGTTCAGCACGTTCGGGACGATGCTCATCGGGTCGATGGCGGCGTACGTGCTGGCGCGTTATCCCTTTCGCGGCAACCGGGCGATCTACCTGCTCTTCGTCTCGGGCCTGGCCTTTCCCGTCTACCTGGCGCTGACCCCGCTCTTCTTCGTCGTCCAGAACATGGGCAACGTGCCGCTGATCGGCCCCTTCATCGGCCTGAACACGCACGCGGGCCTGGTGCTGGTGTACATCGCGTACTCGATGCCGTTCACCATCTTCTTCCTCTCGGCGTTCTTCCGGACGCTGCCCACGGCGGTGGGGGAGGCCGCGATGGTGGACGGCGCGTCGCACACCCGCGTCTTCTTCCAGATCATGCTGCCGATGGCCCGGCCGGGCATCATCAGCATCACGATCTTCAACATCCTGGGCCAGTGGAACCAGTACCAGCTGCCTCTGGTGCTGCTGCAGGAGCGTGACAAGTGGGTCCTCACCATGGGCATCGCCGACATCTCCACCGCCGCCGGATACGACCAGGACTGGTCCGCCCTCTTCGCCGCCCTGACCCTGGCGATCCTGCCGATGCTGGTGGTCTACACGGTCTTCCAACGCCAGATCCAGAGCGGCCTGACATCTGGAGCCCTCAAGTAACGGGGGCTTAGGCTGCGGGGTGTGACTGGCGAAATCCGGGCGCTGCTGGCCCGCCATCTCCCCGACTACCGGGTGCGCTCCATCGATCGGCTGGGCCAGGGCCTCGACAACACGGTGTACGAGGTCAACAACGAATTACTGGTACGGCGTAACAAGGCGACGACCCCCGAGGAGAACCGCCAGGAGGTCGCCCGCCTAGCGGCGGTCAGGGAGTTGTCCCCCCTGCCGGTCCCCGAGGTGGTCTTCGCCGACGACGAGTCGGGGGTGATCGCGTACAGCAAGCTCCCGGGCGAGCCCCTCAACCGGCACCCCGTGGCCGACCCCCGGCTCCTGGCCCAGCCCCTGGGCGAGTTCCTCAGCGCCCTGCACGGCGCCTCGCCCGCCAGGATGCGCGACCTCGCGCCGCTGGACGCCTATCCGGCGCTCACCCTCCTGCAGGACGCCGAGCTCGACTACCGCGACGTCGAGGCCCACGTCCCGGAGGGACAGCGCCACCTGGTGGAGCGCTTCCTGCGGGAGCCGCCGCCGGACGAGCCCGGCGAGCTGCGCTTCTGCCACAACGACCTGGGCGCCGAGCACCTGCTCGTGGACGCGGCCGCCGGCACGATCACCGGCGTCATCGACTGGACCGACGCCGCCATCACCGACCCGGCCCACGACTTCGCCCTGATCTACCGCGACCTGGGACCGGAGGTCTTCGAGCTGACGGTGTCGCACTACGCTTCGGACCTGGACGAGGCGGACCGCGCCCGGGTGCTCTTCTACGCGAGGTGCGCGCTCATCGAGGACCTCGCGTACGGCCTGAGCACAGGCCCCCACCACTACGCCGAGGCCGCCCTGAGCCACCTGGCCTGGACGTTCGGGTAGGTCGCGCGAGGACCACCCACCCGTCACCCGCTCGGCCTGCCCGCCCGGGCCCCGCCTCGGCTCCAGGCGGATGGGCGTGCAGGCGCCGGCCGCACAGGCCCTCCTGCCGCGAGAATCCTCGATGTGCCGGCATAGATCGACATGCTGCCCGCGTCCTTGCCTGTGAACATCGCGAGGAGGACGGGTGGATCCAGGATTTGAGGCGGACTTCCGGCAGTTCGTCGTCGACCGGTCAGGGGCCTTGTTCCGCACGGCGTATCTGCTGACCGGTGACCGGCACGCCGCCGAGGATCTGGTGCAGTCGGCCCTGGTCAAGACGGCCACGAAGTGGCGCAGTCTGCGCGATCCGGCCGCCATCGAGGGATACGTTCGCCGGGTCATGTACCACGAGCAGGTGAGCTGGTGGCGGCGGCGCTCGCGCGTCGCGGAGGTGTCAACCGGTTGGCTGCCCGACCAGACCGACGACGGGCACGCCGACGTCGTGGACCTTCGCATGGTGATGCGCGCGGCCCTCTCCCGGCTCACACCCCGGCAACGGACCATGCTCGTGCTGCGCTACTTCGAGGATCTCTCCGAGACCGAGATCGCGCGGGTGCTCGGCGTCAGGGTGGGCTCGGTACGCAGCCAGATCTACCGCTCGCTGGAACGCCTGAAGAAGACGGCACCTGAACTGACCACCGTGAGGGAGCTCCGATGAACATCGAGAACCTGCTGCGTGAGACGCTCGCCGACATGGCCGACGAAGAGCGGCCACCCGCGCCCGGCCGGTTCCTCCAGGTCCGCGAGCGCCGGGCCCGTGGCCGCGGCCTCGCCCTGGCGGCGGCGTCGATCGTCGCCGCCCTGGCGGTCGGATCAACAGTCGTGGTGCAGGGGATGTCGTCGCGGGCCCCCTCCGGTGATGTCGCCGGGCAACAGAACGCCGTCCCGCAGTCGGCCGTCACCGTGACCGTGGAGGAAGGGACGCGGCTCTCGCGACTCTTCGAGAAGCTGTCGTCGCTCACAGGCCGGCCGGTGGCGGAGTTCGAGAAGGCCGCCAAGGACAGCGCCGCGCTCGGCCTGCCGGCCTATGCCCGGGGGGCGCTCGAGGGGTTCGCCTTCCCCGGTACCTACACGTTCGCGCCCACCGTGAGCCCTGGCGAGATCCTCAGGGCGATGGTGGCCAGGTTCGTGCAGGCCGCCGAGGACACCGACCTGGTCGACGGCGCCAGGCGGGCCGGCAGAACGCCGCTGGAGATCCTGACCATCGCCAGCATCGTCCAGGCCGACGCGGGCAGGGACGAGGACATGCCCAAGATCGCCCGGGTCATCTACAACCGGCTGAAAAGGAAGATGCTGCTGCGACTGGACAGCACGGTCTTGTACGGCCTGGGCAAGTACGGGGCCGGCACAGTACGGGTCGAGGACCTCAAGAACCGGTCGCCGTACAACACCTACAGGCGCTTCGGCCTTCCGCCCGGCCCCATCGGCAACCCCGGAGGCGAGGCCATCAGGGCCGCGCTGAAGCCGGCCTCCGGTTCCTGGCTCCACTACGTGACCATCGACCCGAAGACGGGCGTCACGAAGTTCGCCTCATCCGAAACGGAATTCGCCCAACTGGTCGAAGAGCAGCGCGGCAAGAAGCCCGGAGCCGAGTGATGTGGCGCGCACATCGCGATGGTTCACGCGGGGCGAGGAGCTTCGACTTTGTTTTCTGGGCGGGCGGCTCGGTGTAGGGCATAGGCGACTCGATGACCGTCAGCCAAAACGGCGGAAGCCCATTGCTGAAGGGCTTCCGCCGCCGTCGTCGGGGTTGCTGAACCGCTATTTCTTGAAGGCGTCCTTCGCCTTCTCCTTTGCCTGCCGCAGATTGGCCTTGGCCTTCTGCACCTTTCCCTTGGCCTGCAGAGACTCGTTGTCGGTGAGGTCGCCGACACGCTCCTTGGCCATGCCTTTGGCCTCCTCGACCTTGCCCTTGGCCTTTTCCTTCCGGGCCATATCCATCTCCTCCTGTGCACATGCGGGCCCGCGTTCACGCCGGGTGCCGCGGACGCGGGCACATGGGTTTCCGCTGTCCGGTAATGCCTTTTTCCACTGCCCGGGTGGCAGGCGAATACACCCTCGCGCCCGCCTCCGGTGCGAGGGGCCGCCGGAGTCACGCCGGTCGAGGCGCCGGGCGGGAAAACCGTTCGCGGCGGTGTGCGGGGGCGTGGTTTGCTGCCGGGCATGACGTCGGTATGGGTCGGTCAGCATGTCCGGTTGCGCGCCATCGAGCCCGAGGACTGGGAGGCGTTGCTCTCCTTCGACGAATACTCCGACGCGGTCAGGAACGGCCACCAGCTCCACCCGCCGCGGTCGGCGGCGCTGGCCAGGAAGTGGGCCGCCGAGCTGGCCGAGCGGGCCGAGGACCTGGACAACGTGCGCCTGGTGATCGCCACCAGGGAAGGGAACGTCCCGGTCGGCATGATGAACACGCACAGCGTCGACCGGGTGCACGGCACCTTCGCGTACGGGATCGGCATCGGGACGCCCCACCACCGCAAGGGGTACGCCAGTGACGCCGTCGTCCTGATCCTGCGATACATGTTCTTCGAGCGCCGCTTCCAGAAGGCCGAGGCGTGGGTCTACGGCTCCAACGAGGCGTCGCTGGCGCTGCACCGGCGACTGGGGTTCGTCGAGGAGGGCCGCCGGCGCAGGAGTCACTACGCCAACGGCCGTTACGACGACGAGGTCCTGTTCGGCATGACGATCGAGGAGTTCACCGAACGCTACGCCTGAAGGTCCGCACGGACCCGGCGGGTGGCCGTGACCACGTTCGCCAGTGACGCCTCGGCCTCCTCGTACGTCCGGGTCTTCAGCCCGCAGTCCGGGTTGACCCAGACCCGCTCCACCGGCAGCACCGACAGCGTCCGGCGCAGCAGGTCCTCGACCTCGGCGGCCGCGGGCACCCGCGGCGAGTGGATGTCGTAGACGCCGGGCCCGAGCCCCCGCCCGAAGGTCCCGACGGTGGCGAGGATGCGCGCGCCGGAGCGGGCCGACTCGATGGTGGTCACGTCGGCGTCCAGGCCGTCGATGGCGGCCAGGATCTGGTCGGCGTCCGAGTAGCACAGGTGGGTGTGGATCTGCGTGCGGTCGCCGGCCCCCGACGTGGCCCGGCGGTACGCGGCCACCGCCCACTCCAGGTAGTCGGCCTGCGCGGCCCGCCGGAGCGGGAGCAGCTCACGAAGGGCCGGCTCGTCCACCTGGATGACCGACACCCCGGCCGCCTCCAGATCGCGGACCTCCTCCCGGACGGCGTCCGCCACCTGGAACACGACGTCGCGCAGCGGCAGGTCGTCGCGGACGAAGGACCAGGCCACGATGGTGACGGGGCCGGTGAGCATGCCCTTGACCGGCTTGTCGGTGAGCGACTGCGCGTACGTGGCCCACCGCACCGTGATCGGCGACGGGCGGCCGACGTCCCCGTGCAGGATCGGCGGCCGGGTGCAGCGGGAGCCGTACGACTGGACCCAGCCGTTCCTGGTGACGGCGAACCCGTCGAGGTGCTCGGCGAAGTACTGCACCATGTCGTTGCGCTCGGGCTCCCCGTGCACGAGGACGTCGAGCCCGAGGCTCTCCTGGAGCCGGATGACCCGCTCGATCTCGGCCTCCACCTGCCGCTCGTAGTCGGCCTGCGAGAGCGAGCCCGAGGCGACCGCGGCCCGCGCCGCGCGCAGCGAGCCGGTCTGCGGGAACGAGCCGATCGTGGTGATCGGCAGCGCGGGCAGCCGCAGGTGCTCGGCCTGCGCCGCCGCCCGCACCGCGTACGGGCTGCGCTCCTCCGGCACGACGGGCGCGGGCAGCGCCACGGAGGGCGCGGCGTGCGGAGCGTCCCGCAGCGGCGAACGCGCCAGCGCCACCACCTCCGCCACCTTCTGCTCGGCGAACGCCAGCCGCCCCTTCAGCGCGGGGTCCAGATCGTGCTCGGCCTCAACGTCGTAGGGCACGTGCAGCAGCGAGCACGACGTGCTGACCACCACCTCCGAGGCGCGTACGGCACCCAGAGCGGCCAGGGCGCGATCGGGCGAGGTGCGCCACACGTCGCGCCCGGACACCACGCCCGCCACCACGGTCTTGCCGGTCAGGTCGAGCGCGGGGACGGCGCCGCGGACGAGGTCGATCCCGATGGCCTCCACCGGGGTCTCGGCCAGGACCGGGAGAGCCTCTCCGAGATCCCCGAAGTAGGAGGCCACGAAGAGCCCGGGCCGGGTGGTGAGGGAGCCGAGCCGGGAGTAGGCGGCGCGCACGGCGGCCAGCTCTTCGGCGGTACGGTCGCCGACCAGCGCGGGCTCGTCGAGCTGCACCCACGAGACCCCCTCGGCGGCCAGCGCGGACAGCAGCTCCTCGTAGCAGGCCAGCACGTCGTCCAGCCGGTCCAGCGCCGACCCCAGCAGCAGGAAGGTCACCGGCCCCACCACCACGGGCCGCGTCCCGTACCCCAGCGCCCGCGCCTCGCGCACCTCGGAGAGCGGCTTGGCCGCGTCCAGCTTGAACACGGTGTCGGGGCCGATCTCCGGCACGATGTAGTGGTAGTTCGTGTCGAACCACTTCGTCATCCGCAGCGGCGCCAGCCCCTCGGTGCCCCTGGCCATCGCGAAGTAGGGGTCGCCGGCCTCGCGGTAGCGCGCGGGCACCGCGCCCAGCAGCACCGCCGTGTCCAGCACCTGGTCGTACAGCGAGAACGTGTTGGACGGCAGCCCCTCCAGCCCCAGCTCGGCCAGCCTGCGCCAGGTCCGCTCCCTGATCTCGGCCCCCACCCGCTCGAGCTCCGCCCGGCTCGACCGCCCGTCCCAGTACGACTCCAACGCCCGCTTCAGCTCCCGTCGCGGCCCGATCCTCGGATATCCGAGGACGGTGGACTTGGGGAATGGGGACATGTCTCTGGCTCCTTTGATCTCGTTCGGCTGATCGCAGGCATCCTGCCGAGCACTCGGGAGCTCATGCATCATGGATTGGTGCTGCTTATGCTCAAAGAGATGCACTGCTTCGCCAGGGTCGCGGAGCGGCTGAGCTTCTCCAAGGCCGCCGCCGACCTGGGGATGTCCCAGCCCGCCATGAGCCAGGCCATCACCCGGCTCGAGCGCGCCGCCGGGGTCAGGCTCTTCGAGCGGACGGCCCGCGACGTGCGGCTCACGGCGGAGGGCAAGGCGCTGCTGCCGTACGCGGAGCAGGTGATCGAGTCGATCGGCGCCTTCGAGGCCGAATCGGCCCGGCTGGCCAGGCCGACCATTCATCTCGCTTATCCACCGCTCGTCGGGACACTGGCGGCGCGGATCGTCAGGCGGCTGGCTGGCCGCACTCCGGCGATCGGCGTGGAGTTGCGGGCGGCGGGCCGGGGCGCGGCGGTGCGGGCGCTGGCGGGCGGCGAGGTGTCGGCCGCGATCCTGGCCACTCCGGCGCCGGCGCAGTTCGTGACGGCGGCCAGGTTTCACGTCACGGTCGACCACCTGGCCGTGCCCGCGGGTCACCGGCTGGCCTCCCGGCCCAAGGTCACCCCCGGCGATCTGGGCGGGCAGGTGCTGCTGACGCCGGGCAGCCGCCCGTGGCCCGGGCTGCCGGGGCGCTCGCGCATGGCGGCCGACGACGACTTCGCGGCCGCGCTCGACCTGGTGGCCGCGGGCGCCGGGCTGTTGCCGATCCCGCAGCTCCTGGTCAGGACCATCAGGAGGGACGACGTGCGCTTCGTGCCGCTCGACGCCGGCGACCTGCGCATCACGTACGCGCTGGCGTGGTCGAAGGAGCGGGTCACACCGGAGCTGATGGCCCTGGTGCAGGCCGTCCAGGACGCCCTGTGGACTAGGTGAGGGGGATGTTCTTCAGCGCCTCGCGGCGGCTCAGGCCCGTGAGGCCCTTGGCGTTGACGTAGCGGAGCACTTCGTCGGGACTGATCTTGGAGTATTCGCGTAACGCCCAGCCGATCGCCTTGCGCGCGAAGAAGTCGTTGTCCGACAGGCTCGGCTCGATGCACGCGTACAGCAGGGCCGTGTCGGTGCGCTCCTTGAACCGGTTCTGGCTGAGGATCGCGGTGCGCCGCTTCCACAGGTCGCGGTCGTGCGCCCACTCCAGCATGAGCGGCCGCATCGAGTCGGGGTAGGTGGTCAGCAGCCCGCCGACGCGGTGGGTGGCCAGCTCGTCGACGAGGTCCCACCAGGCCCCGGTGACGATCATCTCCTCGTACATCGGCACCGTGTAGAGGGTCTGGTAGTCGCGATAGAGGTGATAGCCGGACAGCTCGACGGCGGCGTAGCGCTCCTCGCGGTATTCGGCCTCCCGCCACAGCGCGAGCACGGCCCGGCGCCACTCCGGCGCGCTCTCCAGCCGGTGCTCGGCGAACACCCGCCGCAGCGCCGCCCGCCTGCGCACCGCCTGCACGCCCAGGAACGGCATCGTCGACTTCATGTACGCGCGCATGGCCTCGGCCTTGCCGGGCTCCGCCGCCCCCTGCAGTGCCAGCCGCACTGCCTTGCCGATGCTCATCCCTTTTGCGTGGTGCGCTCGCCGGTGGCGAGGCCGTCGAACAGCACGGTGATGTAGTGCTCGGCCAGCCCGGCCGTGTTGAGCCGGCCGCCGGGCCGGAACCAGCGCACCGCGACCCAGATCGTGTCGCGGATCATGCGGTACGTCAGCTTCGGATCGACGTCGGACCTGAACAGCCCGGCCGCCTGGCCCGCCTTGATCTGCGTCACCCAGATCTGCTCGACCTCGTCCTCGGCCTTGACCAGGTAGTTGAACCGCTCGAACTGCCGCAGGTAGTTCCAGTCGTTCTGCATGACGGTGATCGCGGCGCGGTGCGGCTCCAGCGTGCCGAACCCGATGCGGACCATCTCCGACAGCACCGTGCGGGCGTCGGCGCTCGTGTCGACCGCCGCGCGGTAGCGGGCGATGAGGTCGTCGAGGAAGGTGGACAGCACCTCGTCGACGATCGTCTCCTTGGAGTCGAAGTGGTGGTAGAGACTTCCGGAGAGGATGCCTGCCTCGTCGGCGATCTCGCGTACTGTCGTGGCCTGGAAGCCCTTGCGCGCGAAGAGCTCCGCGGCGAGCTTGACGAGGTGGTCGCGGCGCTCGGAGGCAGCCCCCGATGAGCTCGCGCGCTGGCGCTTGGCCGGGGTGGTCGCGGTGCCGGAGTTCTTACGCGTGGTCACGTCACCATTATGAGCCCTCGCACAATCGCTTGTTCACCTAACCGGCCCAGCTCATGCGGCATTCCATGCCATACCAAGCGCTTGCTACGATGCGATGATGGTGAACGAGGCGTACATCGTCGGAGCCGTCCGCACCCCCGTCGCGCGCAGGAACGGCGGCCTGGCCGCGGCCCACCCCGCCGATCTCGGCGCGCACGTGCTCAGGGAACTGATGTACCGGACGGACGCCGACCCGGCGGCCGTCGACGACGTGATCTTCGGCTGCGTGGACACGATCGGCCCGCAGGCGGGGGACGTCGCCCGCACCTGCTGGCTCGCGGCCGGGCTCCCCGAGGAGGTGCCCGGCGTCACGGTGGACCGCCAGTGCGGCTCGTCCCAGCAGGCGCTCCACTTCGCCGCCCAGGCCGTGCTGTCCGGCACGAGCGACCTGGTGGTGGCCGGCGGCGTGCAGAACATGAGCATGATCCCCATCTCGGCCGCGATGCTCGCGGGCCGCGCCTTCGGCCACGAGACGCCGTTCGCCGGTTCCAAGGGCTGGGTCGAGCGGTACGGCACGCAGGAGGTCTCCCAGTTCACGGGCGCCGAGCAGATGGCCGCCACCTGGGACCTGTCGCGCGAGGAGATGGAGCGGTACGCGTACGAGTCGCACCGGCGGGCCCTCCACGCCATCGACGCCGGCCACTTCGTGCGCGAGATCGCCCCCTATGAGGGCGTGACCACGGACGAGTGCCCGCGCCGGGACACCACGATCGAGCGGATGGCCGGGCTCAAACCCCTGGTCGAGGGCGGCCGGCTCACCGCGGCCCTGGCGTCCCAGATCTCCGACGGCGCGGCGGCCCTGCTCGTCGCCTCGCCCAGGGCCGTGCGGGAGCACGGCCTGACCCCGCGCGCCCGCGTGCACCACCTGTCGGCCCGGGGTGCCGACCCGATCGTGATGCTCTCCGCCCCCATCCCGGCCACCGCCCACGCCCTCGGCATGACGGGACTGTCCATCGACGACTTCGACGCGATCGAGATCAACGAGGCGTTCGCGCCGGTCGTACTGGCCTGGATCAAGGAGACCGGCGCGGATCCCGCCAAGGTGAACCCGAACGGCGGCGCCATCGCGCTCGGCCACCCGCTCGGCGCGACCGGCGCCGTGCTGGCGGTGAAGCTGCTGCACGAGCTGGAGCGCACGGGCGGACGGTACGGCCTGCAGACCATGTGCGAAGGAGGGGGGCAGGCCAACGTCACCGTCATCGAGCGGCTGACCTTCTGAAGGGAAGGAGTTGACGTCAGAAAATAGCTCTAGCAAATAGGAAACTTTCCTATTAGATTTCGGGTCATGCCCTTGAGCGGTGACCTGCTTCGCCTTGCCGACGCCGTCCTCTTTCCCGGTTTCGCCGGGCACACGCCTCCCGACTGGCTCCGCCGCCGGCTCGGCGAGGGGCTGGCCGGCGTGGCGCTGTTCTCGCGCAACATCGCCGACCCGGCTCAGGTGGCCCGGCTGACCGCCGCGCTGCGCGCGGAGAACCCCTCGGTGCTCATCGGCACCGACGAGGAGTCGGGGGAGGTCACGCGGCTGGAGGTGGCCACGGGAAGCAGCCGCCCCGGAGGGTACGCGCTGGGCGTCGTGGACGACGTTGCCCTGACCGAGGCCCTGGCCAGGGACCTCGGCGGCGACCTGGCGGCGGCGGGCATCACGCTCGACTTCGCCCCCTCGGCGGACGTCAACTCCAACCCGGACAACCCGGTCATCGGCCTGCGGGCCTTCGGCGCGGACCCGGCCCTGGTCTCCCGCCACACCAGGGCGTTCGTCCGCGGCCTGCAGTCGGCGGGCGTGGCCGCGTGCGCCAAGCACTTCCCCGGGCACGGGGACACCTCGGTCGACTCGCATCACGGCGTCCCCGTGGTGGCCGACGGCGGGATCGAGGACGCGCTGCTCCCTTTCCGGGAGGCGATCAAGGAGGGCGTCAAGGCCGTCATGACCGGCCACCTCCTCGTGCCCTCGTACGACGCCGAGCTGCCCGCCACGCTCAGCCCCAAGGTGCTCACCGGGCTGCTGCGGGAGGAGCTCGGGTTCGAAGGAATGATCATCACTGACGGCATCGAGATGGCCGCGGTGTCGGGGGCGTACGGGATCGGGGGCGCCTCCGCCCGTGCCATCGCCGCCGGGGCCGACGCGATCTGCGTCGGCGGCGAACGGGCCGACGAGGCCACCGCCGCCGGCATCCGCGACGCGATCGCCACGGCGGTGACCCAGGGACTGCTGCCCGAGGAACGGCTGGCCGACGCCGCTCGAAGGGTCCGCGAGCTGGCCTCATGGGCCGCCTCCTCGGGCAGCCAGGCCTCCCGCGACGGCTCCGTCGGCCTGGCCGCCGCGCGCCGGGCGATCCGGATCACCCGCCGGTCCACCGCCCCCGTGCTGCCGCTGACCTCGGCCGCGTCCGTGGTGGAGCTGGCCCCGCAGATGAACCTGGCCATCGACAGGAACACGCCGTGGGGCGTCGGAGAGCCGCTCGCCCGCCTGCTGCCGGGAACCGTGGTGACCCGGCTGGCGGTGGGGGACTCGACGGGTTCGGCGCTGGAGCACCAGCTCGGGGAGGCCGCCGGACGGCCACTGGTGATCGTGGTCCGGGACGTGCACCGCCATGCCTGGCAGGAGCAGGCGCTGCGGCACCTGCTCAGCGCCCGGCCCGACGCCGTGGTGGTGGAGATGGGGCTGCCCGAGCGGTCCGACCTGGGCGCCGTGCACATCGCCACGTACGGCTCCGCCCGGGTCTGCGGGCAGGCAGCGGCCGAGGTGCTCACCGGTAGGCTCTGATCCCGTGAACTTCGACGGCGAGGATCTTTCCCGCAAGGCACTGGGCGACCGGCTCCCGGCGGACGAGACGCACGTCTTCCGCGAGTGCGACCTGACGGAGGCCGACCTGTGGGGCGCCCCGCTGGCGGGGGCCAGGTTCGAGTCGTGCGTGCTGGACCAGACCGACTTCCGCAAGGCCGACCTCGACGGGGCCTCGTTCACGGGTGGGGGCGGGATGCGGACCCGCTTCAACGACGCCGACCTCATCGACGTGACGTTCACCGACGTGGACCTGTCCTCGGCCCAGTTCGGCGGCGCGCTCCTCACGGACGTCTCGTTCACGGGGTGCCGCATGATCGGTGCCGCGCTGACGGGCTCGCGCGGCACCGGCTTCACGATCGCCCGCTCCAACCTGACCCTGGCCAACCTCGGCGGGTGCTCCCTGCGCAAGGAGGTCATCGAGGGGGTCCGCTTCGACGACGCCGACCTGTCGGGGTGCGACTTCACGGAGGCCACGTTCAGCGACTGCCGGCTGATCGGGACGCGCCTGCTGCAGACCAAGTTCAACAAGGCCGACCTGCGCGGGGCGGACCTGGGCGAGCCGGACGACGCGAAGCTGCGGGCGTTCGCGGGCGCGATCATCAACCAGACCCAGGCCAACGCCATCCTGGCCGCCCGCGGCATCACCGTGCTCTGAGCCCGGACGCGTCAACGCTCCTCGCGCCGGCCCACGGCGCTCACCACGGTCAGGACGCCTCCATTGTGCGGCCCAGGTGGGTCAGGGCGGTGCCGGCCTCGGTCATGATGCGCTCGATCAGCTCGCGGCAGGACGGCAGGTCGTCGATCACGCCCACCACCTGGCCCGACGCCATCACGCCGAGGTCCGCCCGGCCCTCCACCATCGCGGCCCGCAGCAGCACCGGCGTGTTGGCCGCCTGCAGGACCTGGGCCCAGGTCAGGTCGCGCGCCTGCCTCATCCGGCGGCCCTCGCGCAGCATCGCGCCCCACGACAGCCCCGACAGCCGCTTGAACCTGGCCCCGTTCACCACCGCCCTGACCAGGCGCGAGCGCTCCAGCGACGCCACGAACGGGGTCAGCAGGACCCGGTGGGGCACCCCGTCCACCTTGGTCGTGACGACCGTGTCCCGCGTCGCCAGATAGAGCTTCTTCACCTCGTCGGGCACGGGGGAGTCGCTGGTCAGCAGGAACCTGGTCCCCATGGCGATGCCGCAGGCCCCATACGCCAGCGCCGCCACCAGCCCTCGCCCGTCGAAGAAGCCGCCGGCCGCGATCACCGGGATGTCCACCGCGTCCACGACCTGGGGCAGCAGCAGCGTCGTGGCGACGGAGCCGGTGTGGCCGCCGCCCTCCCCGCCCTGGACGATCACCGCGTCCACGCCCCAGCCCGCCACCTTCTCCGCGTGCCGGCGCGCACCGACCGACGGGATCGTGACCACGCCCGCGTCCTTGAGCCGGGCGATCAGGTCCCGCTTGGGCGCCATCGCGAACGACGCCACGCGCACGCCCTCCCTGATCAGCACCTCGATCCGCTCGGCGGCGTCGTCGGCGTCGGATCGCAGGTTCACGCCGAACGGCGCGTCCGTGCGCTCCTTCACCCGCCTGATCGCGGCGGTCATCTCGGCCACGGACATCGTCGCGGCGCCGATCACGCCGAGCCCGCCGGCCTGGGAGGTGGCCGCCGCCAGCCGGGCGCCCGCGACGTACCCCATGCCGGTCTGCACGATCGGGTGGCGGCACCCGACCAGGGAGGTCAGCGCGGTCCTCACGCCGGCTCCCGGTCCCGCAGGCGTCCGGGGTCGAGCCGGTCCAGGACCTCCAGCTCCTCGACGGTCGGCCCGCGCGTCCGGGGCACGTTGTCGGGGATGTCCAGCTCGAAGCCGGTCGCCGCCACCACCTCGTCCACCTCGACGCCGGGGTGCACCGACACCAGGCGCATGGTCCCGCCGGGGGTGCGGAAGTCCAGCACGGCCAGGTTCGTCACCACGCGGCGCAGGTCGAAGGCGCCCCTGTCGGTCCCGACCCCGCTGACCACGTCCACCGAGGGCACGAACACCCGAGGGGAATGGCGGGGGATCCAGTAGCTGGTCGGGTCGCAGCGGGTGTTCCCCGGCGCGCCCCGCACGCCCAGCAGCTGCGCCTTGGGGCGGGCCCAGTCGCCGATGCAGGAGATGTTCGTGTTGCCGTACCGGTCGATCTGGCTGGCCCCGAGCATGACGTGCCGGCGCCCGTTCAGCACCAGCCACAGGTGCTCGCGGAACGGCAGCCATCCCTCCACCACCCCGGGTGCCTCGCCCAGCGCGGGCACGTCGCCGGTGAGCAGGCAGGTGCCGTCGTGCGTGAGCAGCTCCGGCTCGAACGTCAGCCGCGCCAGCCGCGCCGCCAGCACCGTGACCGGCCCGCCGATGCCCGCCGCCAGGATCTCGCCGTCTCCCCGGAACGCCTCCGCGCACGCCACCACGCACACGTCAGCCCTGCTGCTCATCGAACTCCTCCCAAGGCGTCTCCACGTAGCGCCGCTGCGTCGCCTCGTCGCGCCCGTAGTCGGGCTCGCACGCGGTGAACCCCGCCCCGCCCGGCGCCTCCACCACCCCCGCCACCATCGACCGGCTGATCAGCAGCGACTGCACGGGCCCTTCCTTCAGCAGGTTCTCCACGACCCGCTCGCACGAGACGTAGCAGCGCCGCGCCGCCTTGGCGTAGAGGTCGTCGAAGTACGGGTCGGACCCCAGGTACTGGGCGTTGCCCCGGGCGTCGGCCCGGTTCAGGTGGACCAGGGCCACGTCCATGGTCAGCGCGGGCACCGCGACCAGCTCCTCCCCGTCCGCGTACGGCGACCGCACCGTCCGCAGCTCCGGGTTGACGCGCAGCACGTCCGACCCCAGCCCCGCCCGCGTCGGCAGGAACGGCAGCCGGTGCGCCCCCGCCAGCAGCCCGAACATGAACATCCCCTCGTCGTACTCCGCGAACTCGATCTCCCCGGCCTGCCTGGCCCGCCGGAAATGGGGCTCCAGGGGAATGGAGTCGAGCGTGACGAACGGGGCCACGACCTTGCGCACCTTCTTCGCCGCGCACAGCATGCCCACGTCCGGGCCGCCGTACGAGACGATCGTGAGGTCGGTGGCGGGGGAGCGCAGGAGGGCGCGGACGAGGGCCATCGGCTTGCGCCGCGAGCCCCAGCCGCCGATCCCGATCGTCATCCCGCTCTCGACCGTGCCCGCGACCTCCTCGGCCGACATCAGCTTGGTCACGTGAATCGCTCCCTGTGCCGGTCGCCGGCGCCCATCAGGTTCAGCTCGAAGGTGAAGCCCTGCTCGAAGCGGTAGCTGCGCTTGACGTCCACGGGATCGATGCCGTTGAGGGACTCCTTGGCGCGGCGGATCACGTACGGGTCCTTCGCGGCGATCTGCCCCGCCACCTCCAGGGCCGCGTCACGCAGCTTGTCGCGCGGCACCACCTCCAGCACCGACCCGAACGCGTGCAGCTCGGCCGCCGTCACGTTCCTGCACGTGTAGACCATGGCCCGCATCAGGTGCTGCGGCACCAGCCTGGCCAGGTGCGTGGCCGCGCCCAGCGCGCCCCTGTCCACCTCGGGCAGCCCGAAGTAGGCGTCGTCGCCGGCCACCACGATGTCGGCGTTCCCCGCCAGGCCGACGCCGCCGCCGAGGCAGTGGCCGTGCACCGCCGCGATCACCGGCACCGCGCACTCGTAGACCGCCGCGAACGCCGCGTAACAGGCCCGGTTGACCCCGACCAGCGCCTCGTACCCCTCGGCGTCCCGCAGCTCCTTGATGTCGACCCCGGCGTTGAAGCCGCGTCCCTCGGCCCGCAGCACCACCACCCTGGTCTCCGGATCGTCCCCGGCCCGCCGGAGGGTCCAGGCCAGCTCCTCCCAGCCCCGCACGGTCAACGCGTTCACCGGTGGCACGTCCATGACCACCTCGGCGATCGGCCCGGCCCGCAGAGTGATCCCCATGAGACTCCCTGGTTGCACCTAACGCTTGCTTGGTACGGTAGCACCCGTGACCGTGACTTACGACTACACGGGCAAGGCCGTCCTGGTGACCGGCGGCACGCAGGGCATCGGCGCGGGGATCGCCCGCGCCTTCCGGGAGGCGGGCGCCGACGTGACGGTCTGCGCCCGGCGCGAGTCGGCCGTCCCCGCGCCGGGGATCCGGTTCTCGCGGGCCGACGTGCGGGTGGCCGAGGACGTCGAGCGGCTGATGTCCGGGTTCGAGCGGCTGGACGTGGTGGTCAACAACGCCGGCGGCTCGCCGTACGCGCCGCTCGACGGCACCTCGCCGCGCCTGCACGCCCGGGTCGTCGAGCTCAACCTGACGGCCCCGCTGCTTGTTTCGCAGTCCGCGTACCCGCTGCTCGCCGCGGCCGGCGGGGCGATCGTGATGATCGGCAGCGCCAGCGGCGCCCGCCCCTCGCCCGGCACCGCCGCGTACGGCGCCGCCAAGGCCGGGCTGCACCACCTGGCCCGCTGCCTGGCCGCCGAGTGGGCCCCCGAGGTGCGCGTCAACACGGTCGTCGTCGGCCTCGCCGCCTCCGGGAACGCCACAGGGAACGCCGCCTCCCACTACGGCGGGCAGGAGGACGGGATGGGGGCGGCCATCCCGGCGGGCCGGATGGCGACGCCCGCCGACGTGGCCGCGGCCTGCCTGTGGCTGGCCGCGCCCGGCTACGTCACGGGCGCGGAGGTGCGGGTGGACGGCGGCGGCGAGATCCCCGCCTGGCGACACCTGGCCAGCAGCGACATTTCCTGATATCTCTGCATGATCCTTCTGGGAGGTCTGTGTGGGAATCTGTGCTGACCGCGTGGTGATCGTGACGGGCGCCGGACGGGGGATCGGGAGGGAGCACGCGCTGGAGTTCGCCCGGCAGGGCGCCCGCGTCGTGGTGAACGACCTCGGCACGGGCCCCGGCGGCGAGGGCGGTTCGGGAACCCCCGCGCTGGAGGTGGTCGCGGAGATCGAGGCGCTCGGCGGCCGGGCGGTGGCCAACTGCGACGACGTGTCCGACTGGGGCGGCGCGGCCCGGCTGGTCAAGACCGCCGTCAGCGCGTACGGTCGCCTCGACGTCCTGGTGAACAACGCGGGCTTCCTCAGGGACCGGATGCTCGTCTCCATGACCGAGCAGGAGTGGGACGACGTCGTCCGGGTCCATCTCAAGGGCCATTTCCTGCCGCTGCGCCACGCGGCGGCGTACTGGCGGGAGAGCGCCAAGGCGGGCGAGCGCGTCACGGGCCGGGTGATCAACACCTCGTCCGGCGCGGGCCTGCTGGGCAGCGTCGGCCAGGCCAACTACTCGGCCGCCAAGGCGGGCATCGTCGCGCTGACCCAGGTGGCCGCGGCCGAGCTGGGCAGGTACGGCGTGACGGTGAACGCCATCGCCCCCGCCGCCCGCACCCGCATGACCGAGGAGGTGTTCGCCGCGACCATGGCCAGGCCGGAGTCCGGCTTCGACCCCATGGACCCGGCCAACATCGCCCCGCTCGTCGTCTGGCTCGGCTCCGAGGGCTCCGGCCACGTGACGGGGCGGGTGTTCGAGGTGGAGGGCGGCTCGATCGCCCTGGCCACGGGCTGGCGCCACGGAGAGCGGGCCGAGCGCGGCGCCCGCTGGGACCCCGCGGCCGTGGGCGACGCGGTCGCCGGGCTCCTGGCCTCGGCCCCGTCCCCGGAGCCCGTGTACGGGACGTGAGCCCGGCGGGTCAGCATGGCCGAGCGGGCGGTCGGCCGGTCAGCGCATGGCCGAGCGGGCAGTCGGCCGGAGCAGGAGCCGCTCGGGGGCGGCCGCCAGGCGGGACTTCAGCATCGGCAGATCCACCTCTCGCTCCTCCTCGGCCGGGTCGAAGCGGGCGAACCACACGAACACGTTCTCCCCGGTCCGGATCGGAAGCCGGGGGAAGTTGTTCTCCGAGTGCTCCGTCTCCAGGCACGCGACGGGCGGCACCCCGGCCTCGGCCAGCACGGGTGCGACCTCCCGGGCGAAGAAGGCGGAGAAGCCGTCCTCGACGTGGTAGATCGTGGCGGCGTACAGGGACTCCGGCAGCTCGGTCGCGCCCGCGGGCGGCCGCTCCCAGACGGGCGGCTCGGCCCCCACGGAGTGCAGGAGGAGCACGTCGTCGCTGTCGACCATGGTGGCGTTGGCGGCGTCCCGGTGGGCCCGCCACACGGGCCCGTCGTAGAAGGCCTCCAGCGCGTCCTTGCGGGCCACCATCGACGGATACGCGCGTAGCCAGGCGAACCGGTCGGGCGCGTCCTGGACGCGGAAGGTGCCGGTGACCCTCATGCCCGTCGCCTCCTGGGTCTCCACGAATTCGCGCTCGAACAGCTCGATCAACGTGTCCCGCCGCCCGGGCAGCAGGGTGTACTGGCGCAGTTCGTAGATCATGCGGCGGACGTTAGAGCCAGGTCACTGACACCTTCTGTCAGGGTATTCGGCGAATAATATTCTGGTAACACAGAGCTACCGATCGACAACTCACGGTTATATGCTCGCTGTGACCTTGATCTCCTGCGGTCAAGGAAGGTCAAAGGGGCGGCGCGCCCGTGCTCGCCGGCCCTGAACCCTACCGGCGAAGGAGCGGAAGTTGATCAAAAGAGCGTGCGCCGCCGCGGCCGTGCTGGCAGCGGCCGTCGGCGGCGCACTCCTGGCTGCCCCGGCTCACGCTGACGACGACTGGTTGGGGCCGCTGAGCGGCGACACCCGCGCCGGCAACTGGAGCAGCAACAGCGACTCGTCCCAGTCCGGAAACAACTTCGGGGACGTCACCTCCGTCAACCGCGGCAGAGACTCCTCGACCAACGTCAACAACGTCAACGGCATCGCGCCCACCGCAACCAACGGTGGCATCACGGTGACCTACATCTTCTACTGACCGGCTGACGTCCAAAGCCAACACGATCTGAAAGGACCACGACCATGGTGAAGAAGCTCTGCGTGACCGGTCTCGTCGCTGCTGCCGCCGCCGGGGTGACCCTGCTGTCGGCGCCCGCGTACGCGGACGTCAACGCGGGTAATTCCAGCTCCAACCGCGGCTCCTCGCAGTCGGGCAACAACTTCGGCAACGTCGTCAACAGCAATGTGAGCGGCCGCGCCGCGACCAGCGTCAACAACGTCAACGGCAACGCCGTGACCGCCACCAACCGCGGCGCCGTGGGCATCGAGGACGTGGTCGAGATCGACTAGCCGGACGGGACGCGGACGCGGGCCAGGTCCGAAATGGACTGGCTCGCGCCGTACTAGCATCCGTGGGTGACTCTTTGTGCCTATGTAACGTTTGAAGATCCCCGCGGTGGCGACGACGAGCGCGACCCGGTCCTTGCCGCCTGGCGCGAGGCGGGCATCGAGGGGCGGGTCGAGCGCTGGGACGATCCCGCCGCCGACTGGAGCGCGTACGACGCCGTGGTCGTCCGCTCGGTCTGGGACTACGTCCTGCGGCGGGAGGAGTTCCTGGAGTGGGCGCGCGGCGTGGAGTCCGTCACCAGGCTGCTCAACCCGCGCTCCGTGCTGGAGTTCAACACCGACAAGACCTACCTGCGGGACCTGGGCGTGCCGATCGTGCCGACGCACTGGTCGTCGCAGGACCTGCCGCACTGGCCCGAATACGTCGTCAAGCCGGCGATCTCCGCCGGCGCCCGTGACACCACCAGGACCGCCGATCGCGACAGGGCCCGGGAACTGGCCGCCGCGATCGAGGCCGGCGGGCGAACGCCGATGGTGCAGCCGTACCTCGACATGGTCGAGGCGGAGGGGGAGACCTCGCTGCTGTACTTCAACGGCCGCCTCAGCCACGCCGTCCGCCGCGTCCCCATGCTCGCCCAGGGGGCGAGCGAGCCGGACGACGTTCGGGCCAGGTTGCGCACACCAGCCCTGGACCAGGTCGATCTCGCGGAGAAGGTGCTCGCCGCCGTACCTCAGCCCCTTCTCTACGCCAGGATCGACCTGGTCCGGCTACCCGGGGGCGAGCCGGTGGTCATCGAGGTGGAGCTGACGGAGCCGTACCTCTACCTGCGGTGGGAGCCCGACGCGCCGGCGAGCTTCGCCAGGGCGCTACGCGAGCTGCTCTGAGTCCTTCACCCACAGGCGCAGCAGCCCCCTGAAGTGCTCGACGAAGCGGTCGCGCTCGTGGGCCGGGTACGTGGCGGTCACGGTGTCCACCAGCAGCCGGTCGAACTCGGCCCCGGCCACCCACTCCAGCACCACCTCGTCGATGTGCGCCAGGCGGTCCTGGCAGAACTCGTGGTAGCGCTCGGTCTCGAAGTACGCGTCGGCCAGCCGGCGGTATTCGGCCAGGCGCTCCTCGTACGTCCCCGTCACGGAGAAGTAGTCGTGCGTCTCCAGGTCGATGCGGGGCCTGCGCCGGGTGGCCACGCAGAACACGCTCCACTTCACCAGCGTCTTGATCGCCCAGGGGAAGTAGTAGTGCAGGCTGGTCAGCGCCACGTCGGGGCAGGCGTTGGCGTAGTCGATCGGGTGCACGTCCGAGCCCTTGACCAGGGTCTCGCAGGAGTTGAACTCCCACCGGAAGAACGCGTTCACCAGCTTCCCGATCGTCACGACCTCCTCGCCCACCGATGGCGACAGGAACTCGTGGTCGACGACGTAGCGGTCGTGCATCGGCTCCTCGGGCCTGAAGCGCATGACCATGGTCTCCGCGCCGATCGACAGGGACCTGGCGAACGCGTCGTAGCCGTCGATGGCCTGCTGGAGGTGCATGAGCATCTCCCCGCTCTGGTCGTAGGCCCGGTGCAGCTCGTCCCGGTCGCGTACGAGGGACACGCCGCGCCAGGCCCCGCCGTCGTAGGGCTTCATGATCAGCGGGTAGCCGATCCGCTCCGCGACCTCGTCCAGGTCGAAGGACTGGTTGTAGCGGGCCGCCGTGTAGGCGTACCGCGCGTTGTCGACCGGGTTCTTGAACGGCACCAGCACCGTCTCCGGAACCTTGAGCCCGAGCCGCATCATCGCGCAGTACGCCGTGTGCTTCTCCATCGACTGGAACGTGAACGGGCTGTTCAGGAGGTAGACGTCGTCCATCATGGCGACCTTCTTGAGCCACTCGCGCGGGTGGTAGTACCAGTACGCCAGCCGGTCGATCACCAGCTCGTGCCGCGGCTTCGCGCGCAGGTCGAACGGCTCGATCGTGAGACGCTCCACGTCGAACTCGCCCACCCCCTTGATGGGCCCGAGCCGCCGCAGCACGGTCTCGAACGCCGACGGCCAGTCCTCCTCGGTCCCCAGCAGCAGCCCGATCAGATGTCGCACGACGTTCCTCCTGCCTGACCGCCCGCGCGGCGGCCGGAGTCAGACGCCAGGGAGCCGGCCGTTGCGGAACAGGTCGACGAACCGTTGATGGTCTTCCCGGGCCTGTGCCCCGTACTGGTGGGCGAAATCCACCAGCATCCCGATAAATCCGGGTTTGTCGTTGCCGATGACCCCCACGATCGCCTCCTCCGTCGAGAAGTCGACCAGGTCGTGGCTGGACTCGTCGTCGGCCACCGAGTGCATGCGCGCCACCGCCCGCCCCAGGTCCTGCACGATCGAGCGCAGCTCGGCCGGCTCGTTGACGTCGTCCCAGTCCAGGTCCGCCGAGTACGGCGACACCTCGGCCACGAGCTGCCCCACCCCGTCGAGCGTCGTGTACCCCAGCCAGGGGTCGGCGTAGGCCTGCAGCGCCCGCTGCGACTCCGCCGTGCGGTGCCCCTGGTGCAGGAAGTACGAGGCCACCTTCTCGTCGGTGACGTGCCGGGCCACCGCGGGCACGGCCGCCTGCTTCATGTAGAGGATGACGTCGTTCTCCAGCGCCTGCGAGCGCCCTTCGAGCAGCAGGTTGTACGAGGGCAGCCCCGCGGACCCGATGCCCACGCCCTTGCGCAGCGCCACGTCCTTGATCACGTGCTCGACCGGGTTGGCCTGCACCGGCAGCGTGGTCAGGTACTCCTCGAACGCGGCCAGCACCGCCTGCCTGGTCGCCGCGTCCACCGGCTCCCGCCCCTCCATGAGCGCGAACCGCCGGTCGTAGTCGTCGATCACGGTCTCGACGTCCAGCAGCGCCACCCGCGTGCTGAGCCGCGCCGTCTGCAGCACCCGGTGCAGCACGCCGGTGGTGGTGTCCAGGGTGAGCGAGCCGATCGCGTCGTCCCCGCCCGCGGCCAGGGCGCCGAGCTCGACCAGGTACGCGGCGGCGAAGTCGGTGACGAGCACGCTGATCGAGTCGTCGGACAGCGCCTTGGCGTAGCCGATGAGCGCCACGCTGGCGGCGAAGCGCTTGAGGTCCCAGACGTACGGGCCCACGTAGGCCTCGTCGAAGTCGTTGACGTTGAAGACGAGGACGCCGGAGGCGTTCATGTACGTGCCGAAGTTCTCCGCGTGCAGGTCGCCGTGGATCCACACCCGGCTGGTCGGTTCGTCCAGGTAGGAATGGTCGGCGTAGGACTCGGCCATGTCCGCGTAGAACAGGCAGGCACTGCCCCGGTAGAACGCGAACGGGGAAGCCGCCATTTTCCGAAATTTCCGCCTAAAAGCCGCGGGGTCTCGCTTGATCGACTCGCCGAACTCTGCCATGAGGACATCGAGCAGGAAGGAGGAGCGTGCGCCCATGTCTCGGACACTAGATCTCCGCGACCTCGCCGACCACCCTGGTCTTTCCCTGACAGGCTCAGGTCAGGGTGGCGGCGCCCGCGCCCGGCAGCGATCGCAGCGACCGCAGCCCCACCGCGGCCAGCGCGCCGGCCAGGACGGTGAGCAGGACGCATTGCGTGGCGACCACCGTCGCGATCTCGCCGGTCGACGACCCGTAGAGGTCGATCAGCAGGCTCAGCCGGCTCAGCAGCAGGAGCAGGCCGGCGATCGACAGCCCGAGCGCCCGGGACGGCACGGGCCCGCGGGCCATCGCGAACGCCGAGCCCACGACCAGCGCGGCGATCGCCGTCCCGTCGAGGTCCAGCCACAGGGCCAGCCATTCCGACTCGTAGAGCCGCAGGGCCAGCCACACCTCGGCCCAGGCCAGCATCATCAGGCCGGTGGCCGGCGGAGCCAGGGTCAGCCACCACGACCGGCGCGGCGGGGTGACGTCGCGATGGAAGCCCAGCAGGAGCGCGACCACCGGTGCCGCCGTGATCACCATGCGGCCCGCCTCCATCCACAGCCCGTCGCCTTCGGGTCTGGGCAGGACCAGTGCGATCGCCTGAGAGGCGAGGAGAGGGGCCGTGCCGAGCAGCGCCACGGCCTTGGCCAGGCGCGGCCGGGCCCGCATGATCGCCGTGAAGGCCACCACGGCGCAGAGGGCGGACCCCAGATCCCGGAGCGCCATCAGTCGCTCGACGGATTCGGGCGCGCCCACGAGCGGGGTGGCCCCGATGCTGAGCGCAGCCAGCACGTCGGCAGCGACGAGGACGCCGTACACCGCCTGGTAGGCCAGTCCCAGCAGCGCGGCGAGCCGGACGGCCTCGCCCCAGGCGAAGGGTCGCGGACGGTCGCGTGCGGCACCGAGCCGCAGCCGGACGGAAAGCGCCACGACGCTGGCGATCTCGCCCCAGCCAGGACGCGCGTTCACGTCGTCGGGCACGTCGCCGGCCATCTCCATGAACGCGGCCACCATCTCCTCCTCCCGCTCGGCGCGGTAGAAGGCGGGCAGCAGACGCAGGACGCTGCGGTAACGCTGTTCGAGCAGGCTCATGCGGCGCCTCCGGCAGGCAGCGGCCGCTCCTGGGAGCGCCTTGCCCGCAGGCGGGCGTTGGCGGCCTCGGCGTTGGCGGCCAGCCTGGCCGCCTCCTGCTCGAGCACGCCGGCGCCCTCGTCGGTCAGCCGGTAGTACCGCCGCAGCCGACCCTGCTGCACTTCCTCGCGGTCGGGCGCGACCAGGCCCTCGGTCGAGAGGCGGTCGAGCACGCCGTAAAGCGTCCCGATCTTGAGTTGCACGCGCCCCTCGGACAGGCGATCGACTTCCTGGACGATCCCGTAGCCATGGCGCGGCTCGTCCACCAGCGCGATCAGCGCCAGGAACATGGGCTCCGTTATATGCACGGTGCCACGATATCCTGTCCTTCAGGATATCGTCACGGATGCTGCGAGGAGACCGAGACCACCTCACCCGTCATGTACGAGGAGTAGTCGCTGGCCAGGAAGACGATCACGTTCGCCACCTCCCACGGCTCCGCCGACCGCCCGAACGCCTCCTTGGCCGCCAGCTCCGCCAGCAGCTCCTCGCTGGTCACCTTCGCCAGGAACGGGTGCACCGCCAGCGAGGGCGCCACCGCGTTCACCCGCACGCCGTGCTCGGCGGCCTCCAGCGCGACGCACCTGGTCAGCGCCATCACCCCGGCCTTGGCGGCCGCGTAGTGCGACTGCCCGTGCTGGGCCCGCCAGCCGATGACCGAGGCGTTGTTCACGATCACGCCGGAGCCCTGGGCGATCATCTGCCTGAGCGCCGCCCTGGTGCAGCGCATGGTGCCGTTGAGGGTGACGTCGATGACCGCGTGCCACTGCTCGTCGGTCATCTCGGCCAGCGGCGCCGTACCGCCGAGGCCGGCGTTGTTGACCACTACGTCCAGCCTGCCGTGCGCCTCCACCACCGCGTCGAACAGCGCCAGCACCTGAGCCTCGGACGTCACGTCGCACGGCACGGCCAGCGGTTTGACGCCGGTGAGCTCGGTCAGCGCGTCGGCGGCGGCGGCCAGGCGGCGCTCGTGCCGGTCCGAGACGACGATCGTGGCGCCCTCCTCGGCGCAGCGCCTCGCGGTCGCGTAGCCGATGCCCGCCCCTGCGGCGGCCGTCACGAGCGTCACCTTGCCGTCGAGCAGTCCGTGCGCCTTCGGGTACGGGGGCATCCGTGCTCCAATCAGCGGGGGAGTCCCAGGGTGCGCTCGGCGATGATGTTCCGCTGGATCTCGCTGGATCCGGCATAGATCGTGTCGGCGCGGCTGAACAGGAAGAGCCGCTGCAACTCGTTCAACTCGCCCTGCCCGGGGTCAGCGGGCCGGCCGTGGTCGGCGGGGTGGCCGGGCTCTTCGAGCCCGTCGGGGTGGGAGGGGTCGGCGGGATCGCCGGGTCGGCCGGGGTGGGTGGGCTCGGCCGGCTCGGCCACCAGCCCGGCCTTGCCCTGCACGGCCTGTGCCAGCTCCCCCAGCCTCCTGTGCCACTCCGACCAGTAGAGCTTGGCGATCGACACCTCGGGCCCCGGGTCCGGGCGCAGCATCCGGAGCGCGTTCAGCCGCATGATCTCCAGCTCCAGCCACGACTGGACGAGCCTGTCGCGCAGCACCGGGTCGTCGATCGCGCCCGTCCGGCCGGCCGTCTCGATGACCTTGGCCAGCTCCCGCCTGAACCCGATCTGCTGCCCGAGCGTGGAGGCGCCGCGCTCGTAACCGAGCGTGGCCATCGCGACCCGCCAGCCGTCGCCCGGGGCTCCGAGGATGTTCCCCGCCGCCGTGCGCGCGCCGTCGAAGAACACCTCGTTGAACTCCGACGTACCGGTGAGCTGCACGATCGGCCGCACGTCCACGCCCGGCCCGTCCATGGGGACGAGCAGGTACGACAGCCCCTTGTGCCGTTGCGAGCCGGGCTCGGTACGGCACAGCACGAAGCACCAGTCGGCCACGTGCGCCAGCGACGTCCACACCTTCTGCCCGGTGACGACCCACTCGCCGCCTTCCAGGTGTGCCTTCGTCTGCACGTTGGCCAGGTCGGAGCCCGCCTCAGGCTCGGAGTAGCCCTGGCACCAGAGCTCGTCGCCGCGCTGGATCGGCGGCAGGAAGCGGTCCTTCTGCTCGTCGGTGCCGAACTCGAGGATGGTCGGGCCGATCAGCCCCTCGCCGATGTGGCCCACCCTGGCGGGGGCGTCGGCCCTGGCGTACTCCTCGTAGAACGCGACCTGGTCCTCCAAAGACGCGGCACGGCCGCCGTACCGCTCGGGCCAGCCCAGGCAGGTCCACCCGGCCTTGCCGAGATGGCGCTCCCACGCCTGCCGCAGCTCGTGCCCCTCGTGCTCGCGCCCGGGCCCGCCGAGCCCTCTGACGTGCGCGAACTCACCGCTCAGCGCCTCCTCCAGCCAGGCCCGCGCCTCTTCCCGCAGCCCCGGCACGCTCGGAGTCTTCCGTTCTGATCCTGCGCGCCCATCAGAGACGCTCAACGAAGCCTCCGTAGCCCCCGCGGAAGAACAGCAGCGGGCCGCCTTCGGAGTGCGTGTCGAGCTGGAGCACCCGGGCCACCACGATCATGTGGTCACCCGCCGGGTGCTCGGCCTCGATCGCGCAGTCGATCCAGGCCAGCGCGCCTTCGAGCACCGGGTTGCCGCCGGGGGAGCCGGTCCACTCCAGGCCCGCGAACTTGTCGCCGCCCTTGGTCGCCATCTGGGCGCACACCGCCTGCTGGTGCTCGGCCAGCACGTTGACGGTGATGACCTTGGCGCCGCGCACCTTGGGCCAGCTGCTGCTGGTGTAAGCCACGCAGAACGCCACCAGGGGCGGGTCGAGCGAGACCGAGGTGAAGGAGTTGGCCGCCAGGCCGCACGGCAGGCTGTTCGTGGGATCGACCGCCGTGATCGCCACCACACCGGTCGCGAACCTCCCGAGCACCTGCCGGAAGCGGCGGCTGTCGAGGTGACCGTTCGCGCTGTGGGGTGAAGGGCCGGTTTGCATGGCGGCTCCGTTGCGAATCCTGCGCTGAGGGGGCGTCGGAAGGCCGCGACAGCCGTCCGGCGCGACGAGCCGGGCAGCGTGTGTGCTCATGGTCCGCCTCCTAGTCCACCGTCTGCGCCCACTATACCAAGCGCTTGCTTGGACGGTAGGTCGAACGAGGAAACCATGTCAAGTTCGCGTGCCCTCCGCGCGCAACGGGCCGCCGGCACCGGGTTGCGCCCTCCCGCCCCGTCCACGCAGGCGCCCTACGGGGATAACACCCCCCTCGCCACGCCACGTCGCCACGCCACGTCGCCACGCCACGTCGCCACGCCACGTCGCCACGCCACGTCGCCACGCCACGTCGCCACGCCCCCTCGCCACGCCCCCTCGCCACGCCACCACCCACACCGCCCACGGCACCACCCACGGTCGCGGGCGGCGCACCGTGCGGCGTTCACCGTGGGGCACTCACCGTGCGGCGTTCAGCCATCGTGCGGCCAGCCATCTCAGGTGCGATGCGTTCCGTCCGATGCGGGGCCCTCCGGGGGAGGCGGGTGGGTGGGGGTGCGTTGACATGGGGGAAATTTCCGGCCTAACGTGACGTTTGTGCCCAAGCGCTTGCTTGACGTCCGAGACCGCACCGCGATAGCCGGGGTCGGCTACACCCCCTTCACGAAGGACTCGGGCGTCAGCACCCTCACGCTGGCCTGCCGTGCCGTGCTGGCCGCGCTGGAGGACGCGGGGCTGGCGGTGGGCGAGGTGGACGGGCTGGCCACGCACCGCGTCGGCGACTCCGCCGCTCCCACGCTGGTGGCCCCCGCGCTGGGCCTGACCGACCTCGCCTGGCACCTCGACCAGTTCGGCGGCGGCAGCGTCTCGCACGCGGTCGTCGGACAGGCGGCGCTGGCGGTGGCGGCCGGGGTGGCCGAGACGGTCGTCTGCTACCGGGCCATCAACGCCCGTTCCGAGTTCCGCATGGGCGGTACCGGCCGGGGCGTGCCGGTGAGCCCGGAGGTGCAGTATCAAGCGCCGTACGGGTATGTGGCGCCGCCGCAGCAGTACGCCATGTACGCCCGAGCGCACATGCTGAAATATGGCACTCAAGCCGAGCACTTCGGACAACTGGCCGTCACCCAGCGCGCCAACGCGGCCAAGAACCCGCGCGCCCTGATGCGCACCCCCATCACCCTGGACGACTACCTGGCGAGCCGGTGGATCGCGGAGCCGTTCCGGCTGCTGGACTGCTGCCTGGAGACGGACGGGGCCTGCGCCGTGGTCGTCACCACGGCCGAACGCGCCCGCTCCCTCCGCCGCCCCCCGGTGCTGATCTCGGCCGCGGCCGGGGGCGGTGGCACTTCCCACCTCTCGGGCCCGTCCGCCGACCCCACGGTGACCGCGGCCGCCGCCCTGGCCCCGCGCCTCTATGCGCAGGCCGGGCTGGGGCCGGAGGACGTCGACGTGGCCGAGTTGTACGACTGCTTCACGTACTCGGTGATCGTCCAGCTCGAGGACTACGGGTTCTGCGAGAAGGGCGAGGGCGGCCCGTACGTGGCGTCGGGCGCGACGGCGCCGGACGGCCCCCTCCCGGTCAACACCCACGGCGGCTTCCTGTCCGAGGGCTACGTCCACGGCATCAACCACATCGCCGAGGCGGTCTCCCAGCTCAGAGGCGACGCGGGGGACCGTCAGGTGCCGGGGGCCGAGGTCGCGCTGTCCACTGCGCAGCCCGGCTACATCCTTCCGGCCACCTCCGCCCTGATCCTGAGGAGATCATGATGACGGCCTACCGGCCCGAACCCGACCGGGACTCCAGGCAGTGGTGGGAGCGGGTCGCCGGGCAGGAGTTCGCCGTTCAGGAGTGTGATGGGTGCGGGGCGGTGCGCTTCCCGGCGCGGGCGTTCTGTCCCGAGTGCCGCACGGAGGCGTGGCACTGGCGGGAGGTGGAGCCCGAGGGGGTGGTCGAGAGCTGGATCGTCAACCATCAGCCGTTCATGCCGGGGTTCGGGGTGCCGTACGTGGTGGTGATGGTCCGGCTGGCGGCGGTGCCGGGGTGCTTCGTGTACGGGAACTGGCGCGGCGACGGCTCTCCGGAGCGCGGCCGGCGGGTCCGGGCCGCCTACCGCCGGGTCGACGAGCGGTTGACCCTGGTCGACTGGGCGCCGGTGGACGATGACGGGAATCTGGATGCTCATCCGGTCCAGCGCAAATCCTCCCGCTAGTTGACCTTGCTCCGGAAATTGGATTGGTACCGGAAAATCCCACCAGTCCCACCATCACGAAGCAGCCCCCAGGTTCGGCTCCGAGGGTTGATGATGATGGCAGTAGGCGTCGGCGCGGACGGCTCGGACTGGCGGCAGACCATGACTGATGGGATCTCGGTGGCGGGTGTGACCTGCGGGTCACGGGTCGCGATCCTTGCTGCCCGCCGGTCCCCGACGAAACCACCGAGCCGGTCGTGCCGTGCCGTGACGGCGCCCGGCCCCGCACACCGGAGAAGCGTCTCCCTGGACGGGGCCCGGCCATGGTCGGCGGGTGGGGTCGCCCGTGGTGACCGTACAGGATGGGGTTGGTGGCCGTTCTGGGCGACGGTGAACGCTTCGGGGTCGGTCAGGGCCTCATGGGGTGGGTGGCCGTTCTGGGCGACGGCGAGTGCTTCGGGGTCGGCGAGGACCTTTGGTGACGTGCGCATCCGGAGGGCGGCGGGCACCTGGGGATCGGCGCGGACTCGGAGGCGGGCGGGCGCCTGGGGATCGGTGCGGGCCTGGAGGCCGGCGGGCGCCTGGGGATCCATGCGGTCGGCGGTCGCTCGCGTGTCTGGGGCGCGGGATCCGCCTGGAAGGGCGCGGCCCCCGCCCGTGGCGGGAAGGCGCGATGCGCGGCGTTGGTCCCTTGGAGGAAAACGCGCCCTGGCGGGCGTGGGGGACCCGCCAGGACGCGCTTCCTGTCCCGTGCGCGACGGCGCCAGGACTCCGGCGAGGGATGGAGTCCTAGACCGTTGGTTCGCGCACGGAGTCGATGGGGGAGTGTGAAAGCTCCCGCTGCCGGTAACGTGCGGCGATGCGTTGAGCTGCACCAACCGGGTCATCAATGGGGTGCGTGACGGGGGCGCCACCCTCCTCATTCCAGACAAAGGATCCGTCATTGCACCACACGGTCAGCTCAGTCAACACCGATAGCTCGTGCACACCGATGCCCATGCTCTGGTAGGTGTGGGTGAACCCCTGGCGACGCAACTCGTAACGCAGTAAACGTGTTGCTTCGTAAGGGGCATGCCAGGGCAGGTATGGCGTACCCGTGCGGACCGGCAACACTGGCCTTCACCCCCTCACCGGCCTTTAGATGGATTTGTACCAACGAATGGATGATGGGCCGGTGGAGGCGGTTCGGTCAAGGGGTTGTGGCCTGCTAGAACCAGATCGTCTAAATTGTTGGAACAAAAGGGGTGAAAGTGGCAAGGTCGGTGCTGTATCAGCAGGTGGCTGCGGAGTTGCGTCGAGCCATCTACTCGGGTGTCCTCGGCCCGGGATCACAGCTGCCGACCGAGGCGCAGCTCATGGAAGACCATGGGGTGAGCAGGAACACCGTAAGGCTGGCCCTGGGCGAGCTCGTCAATGAGGGGCTTGTCACGCGCACGCCGCGGCGCGGAACCGTGGTCAGAGACCGCCGGCCGCTGCTGATCTATCCGCAGCGGGAGCTGGAGCCACAACCTTCTGGGGAACTGCGGGAAGCCTTCGCCTATGCCGTGGCGCAGGAAGGCCGCGAGCCAAGCCAGTACATCGAGGTGCTGACGGTTTCTCCCGTCGAGGAGATCGCCAGCAGACTGGAGTTGGCTGACGGGGAATTGGCGGTGGTGAGGCGTCGTCTGCGTTTCGTGGACGGCCAGCCGTACAACACCAACGATTCCTACTTCCCCCGTGATCTGGTTGCCGACTCTGAGATCGCCAGGCCCGGAGACATCGCGCGAGGGGCGAACCGGGTGCTGGAGGAGCTGGGGCATGCGCAGGTGCGCGTCAGCGACGACATCTGGGCCCGCATGCCCAACCAGGAGGAGGCCGAGCGCCTCCAGCTCGAGCTCGGTACGCCAGTCATGGTGTATGTCCGAGTTGGGTACGACGGGGCCGACATGCCAGTGCGTGTCGCGGTGTCGGTGCTGCCCGCCGACAAACATTTGATCAGATACGAGCTCGATGGCCGCTAACGAGCTCGGTTGAAGGGGTGATCCCGCCGGCTGGGGCCGGGCGCAGCGAGAAATTAGCCGCCTCGCTGGCCTAGGGGAGTCGTGCATACTCCCCTAAATCGCCATTTATCCATATATATCGGGTTGAGGCCCCATTTTCGGCTACGCGCACCATTGCTTCATCACGCTTTGTGTATGCGCGTAAACCCTACGCAACGGGAGTAATTATGCACACGAACACGCTGCTTCACCCGCTCGCGCTTCGCAGAGCGGAGCCCGAGGACCTTCCCGGCGTACTCACGCTGCTCGCGGACGCCGCCGAGTGGCTCTACTCGCAAGGAGTGCGGCAGTGGCCGCGCGGGGGGTTCGGCCCCGAGCGCATCGTGCCGCTCATCGAGGAGCGGGTGCTGTTCGTGCTCGACGACGAGCTCAGATATCTCGACCCCGACGAATCGGCCCCGCCGGTAGCCACCATAGCCCTCGACGACCACGCGGACCCCGAGTTCTGGACACTCGACGACGACCCCGGGGCTGCCCTTTATGTCCACAAGCTCGCCGTGGCCCGTCCCTGGTCCGGCAGCGGCCTCGGGGACGCCCTCCTCGACTGGGCCTGCACCTCCGCCCACGCGGCCGGGCTGCCGTGGCTGCGGCTGGACTGCGCCAAGGGGAACCGGCGGCTGCAGGATTACTACCGCAGGCGCGGGTTCCGCCACGTCCGCACGGTGGACCTTCCCCACCGCGCGTCCGGCGCCTTGTTCGAACGCCCGTCAGGGGACCTGGCCACCACGGCCTTCCGTGACCTGACCATGGCCGAACTCATTTCCGCCTGACACTCCGCACTCTCGGCCCCGGTCCCATGGGGATCGGGGCCAAGCGCGCCTCCCGCCTCCTCCGCCCCGGCGGGGGTGACGCCGTGCCTCGCATACCAAGGCGCAGGCACCGTCGAGCGATGGCGGTGGCGTCCACAGGCGCACGTGCAGCGGCGGGCGCGGTGGGCTGTGGGCTTGTGTGGCGGGGGCTGGGGCGGGTGGCGTGGTCCAGCGGCGGGCTCTGGTTGTGCGGCGCTGTGGGAGCGTTTGGGCGCCTGGAGCGGGCCTCTGGGCGAGGAGGCAGGTCCATGGGGGGACTTTTTGGTGTGATCGGCGGCGGAACGGTGCAGAGCACCATATAACCTCTCCTCCATGACCGGATCCCTGCTCGAGGTGATCGCCCTCAACGTGCGTGACGCAGTGGCCGCCGAACAGGGTGGAGCCGACCGGCTGGAGGTCGTCGCCGACATGGCGGCCGACGGGCTGACCCCCTCCCCGGAGACGGTTGCCGCGATCGCCGCGGAGTGCCCTCTCCCCCAGATGGTGATGCTCCGCTGTGACGCCAACTTCATCGCCGACCCCGACGTGCTCGACCGCCTGAGCCGGGACGCCAAGGCGTTGGCGCAGGCCGGGGCGGCGGGGTTCGTGTTCGGGTTCCTCGACGGCTCGGGGAAGGTCGATCTCCCGGCGACCGAGGCGCTCATCCACGCCGTCTCGCCGCTGCCGTGGACGTTCCACCGGGCGGTCGATCATGCCGCCGACGTCCAGGCGTCCTGGCGGGCCGTGCGGCTGCTGCCCAACCTGGCCACCGTGCTCACCTCGGGCTCGCCCAACGGGGTGGGGGAGGGGCTGCCGGTGCTGAGGGCGCGCGCCGACGCCGGTGACGGCTCGATCATCCTGGCCGGGGGCGGGCTGAAGCCGGCGCACGTGCCGGCGCTGCTCGACTACGGCGTCCGCGCCTTCCACGTGGGCTCAGCCGTGCGGGCGAGCTGGTCCGACCCGGTGGAGTGGCGGCTGGTACGCCAGTGGCGGTCCCTGGTCGAACGCGACTGAGACCGTCAGGGCAGGGCCGCGTCCGCGCGCCTGAGGGCGGCCGCCAGCGTGCGGATCGTGGCGGGCTCGTCCATCACGCCGCCCCCGGCCTCCCGCTGCTCCTCCCACGCGCTGACCCGCTCCCGGTAGGCGTCATAGCGCTCGAGGTGGAAGGCGTAAACGGTGGCGAAGCGGCTCACCAGATGGGAAGGGTGCATGTCCCACCCCTGGTAGAAGCCGTGCCGTAGCGAATGCCTGACCAGCTCGGCGTGCCGCCGCCACAGCGCGTGCACGTCACCGGTGAGCCCGGAGGCGGGCGCGGCGGCCAGGGACCCGTCCGACAGCTCCACCCCCGTGCCCGCGAACGCCGTCTGCATCACGTGCCGGGCATGATCGCACGCCGGGTGGTCCAGCCGCTGCTCGTGCGGCGGCAGCCCGATCGCGGCCGTGTAGTCGAAGACCCCGAAATGCGCCGCCGCGAGCCGCCCGCCCAGCGACTCCGCTAGGTCCCCGCGCAGGAAGGGCAGCGTCTGCGGCGCCTCGACCTGCATCTCGAACCGCAGCCGCACCTCCAGCTTCTCCTCCAGCCGGCCCAGCACCTCCGTGAACTGGCCGAGGTAGGCCTCCATGAGGATCTTGGGGAAGGTCACCGTGAAGCCCGGCGGCAGCTCGCCGGCCCGCTCCATCAGCCCCGAGAGGAACAGGTCGAGCGTGCGCACCGACCGTGCGGGATCGCCGTCGGCGAACGACTTCACCCGGGGCCCCCACCGCCGCGGCAGCGTGCCCGCCGCGTGCATCGTGGCCACCGCCTCGACGGCCTGCGCCACGTGGTCGTCCTCCACCAGGTCGGGACGTACGCCGTACCCGTCCTCGAAGTCGATGCGCAGGTCCTCGATCGGCTCCGAGGAGAGCTTCTGGATCATCTTGGGGTGCGCGGCGGCGGCCGGCCCGCCGGGCACCCCGAAGACCTCCGCCAGCGCGGCGGGGTCGGGCAGATGCGTCTTGACCAGCGACAAGGCCTGATCGCGCCACTCGGACAGGGTGCGGATCGAGAACCGGTCGGCCGGGACGTAGACGGTGTGGACCGGCTGCCAGTCCGGGGCGGTGGAGGGGAACCGGGCCTGCTGGAGCCGGTAGGCCTCGTCGAACCCCTCAGGAACGGCACGCACGGAGCATTGCCTCCAGGCCGACCAGCTTGACGCGTTCGCCCCGGCCCAGGGACCTGGCCAGCTCGCCCTCGGCCGCCTCGATCGCCAGCCACTCCTCGTACGTCACGGGACGCACCCCGCGCGCGGCCAGCAGCGCGTCGATGGCCCCGCCGCTCACCCGCGGGCCGTCCGAGAGGTCGGAGAGGAGCGTGCGAACCGTTTCCGCCGCGTCGGACTTGTTGGTGCCGATCACCCCGGTGGGGCCGCGTTTGAGCCAGCCTGCCACGTATTCGCGGTCGCGCACCCGCCCGGCCTCGTTCGGCACGGTCATGGTCTTCTCCGAGAACGGCACTCCGGGCAGCGGCACGCTCTGGTAGCCCACCGAACGCAGCACCATGCCGACCGGCAGCGTCTCGAACTCGCCCGTGCCGACCACGCGCCCCTCCTCCGACAGGCGGGTGCGTTCGAGCTTGAGGCCCTCCACCCGCTCGGTGCCGAGGATCTCCACGGGCCGCAGCCAGAAGCGCACGTCGAGGCGGCGCGGGCGGCCCACCGGGTTGCGGGCGGCCCACGACTGCAGGACCTTGATGTTGCCCTGGACCTGGCGCGGGAAGTCGCCCCCCAGGACGACGGCCTCGTCGGGGCGCACGCAGACGTCGGCGTTGGCCAGCTCGCCCAGCTCGCGCAGCTCCTTCAGGGTGAACTTGGCGTGCTCGGGGCCGCGGCGGCCGATCATGTGGATGGCCTTGACCTGGCTGGCCTCGAGGCGTTCGAGCACGTCGTGCGGCACGTCCGTGGACCGCAGCTCCTCGTGGGTCTTGGCCAGGACGCGTACGACGTCGACCGCCACGTTGCCGACGCCGATCACCGCGACCTCGGAGCTGTCGAGCGTGAACCGCCCCGGATCGACGTCGGGGTGCCCGCAGTACCAGTTGACGAAGTCGGTCGCCGCCACGCTGCCGGGCAGGTCCTCGCCGGGGATGCCGAGCTTCCTGTCGACCATCGCGCCCGTGCAGTAGACGACCGCGTCGTAGGCGCCCAGCAGGTCCTCGACGGAGACGTGCTCGCCCAGCGTCACGCCGCCGAGGAAGCGGACCTCGGGCAGCTCGAGCACCTTGCGCAGGTAGTTGGCGATCGACTTGATCGACGTGTGGTCGGGCGCGACGCCGTATCTGACCAGCCCGTACGGGGTCGGCAGGCGTTCGAGGACATCGACCTCGACGGGCTCGGCCGACTGCTTCACCAGAGCCTCGGCCGTGTAGATCCCGGCGGGGCCCGACCCGATGACCGCCACGTGCAACGCCACGCTGCCTCCTAAGACTCGGTTACACGCGTCCCACCAGATGTAACCGGCCGGTGTGATCCAGGTATCCCCGATCCCCGGTCCGGATGAACCCGTCTCTCGCGAACACCGCATGATCGATGCTCTTGCCAACGTAGCCGCTCATCACCGCCTCGGAGCGGAGGAGCACCTCGCCTTCGTCCTCATCTGACAGTACGCGTCCGTCGGCGTTCCTGATCGATACGTCCACGCCGTCCCGTGGCCTGCCGACACAGACCTCGGCGTCCTCGGGCGGGTCGTCGGGCCGGGTGCCGAGCCCCAGCCCGGCTTCGGAGCAGATGTAGCGGTTGCACACAGGCACGCGGTATCTGTCCCGCAACGCCCTGATCAGCTCGGGCGGGGCGGGCGCGCCGGCGGACAGGACGAGGGCCGGGTCCAGCCGGGCCAGCAGTTCCGGGCGTTCGGTCCCGATGCCGGCCGTCACCGCGTCGATCTTCGCGGCCGCCACGTAGCAGATCACGAACTCGGGCCCGTCGGGGAGCGCCAGCGCCACGACGTCGCCGATGCGCGTACCTCGATGGGCCAGCCCGGCGGCCACCTGATCGGAGAGCCGATCCAGGTCGGCGAAGGTCAGCACGGTGGAGCCGGCGACGACAGCGGCGCGCCCCCCGAATCTACGTGCGGCCTCCCCGGCCAACAGGCGCAACATGGCAGCTCCTGGGGCAGATGGCGCTAATTTGACCCTACCCGCCTTGGAGCCTCGCCAGACGGCTTCGTGCCCCCGTTCTCACCTTGCGGGACATGGAGCTCACTCCCGCAAAAGAGCCTCGGCCGAAGTACGGAGCGCCAGCTTGTCCACCTTGCCGTTCACGTTCACCGGCAGCGCGTCCACCACCACGACCCGCCTGGGCACCTTGTAGGTGGACATGTTGTCCTTGGCCCAGGCGGTCAGCCCCGCCGGATCGACGGTGACCCCGGGCCGCGGGACGACGTACGCCACCCCCGCCTCCCCCCTGACCGGGTCAGGCACGCCCACGACCGCCACCTGCGCCAGCGAGCCCTCCCGCAGCAGCAGCGACTCCACCTCGGCCGGCGACACGTTGAACCCGTTGACGATGAAGAGCTCCTTCTTGCGATCCACGATGGCGAGGTTGCCCGACCGGTCCAGCACCCCCACGTCGCCCGTGTGCAGCCACCCGTCGCCGTCGACGACCTCCGCCGTCCGCGCGGGCTCGCCCCAGTACCCCCGCATCACCCCGTAACCCCGCTGCAGGATCTCCCCGCGCTCCCCGGCGGCGACCTCCTTGCCGTCGTCGTCCACGATCCGCACCTCGATCCCGGGCACGGTCCGGCCGGTGGTGCCGGCGATGACGTCGACGGGGTCCCCGGCGCGGGTCATGGAGACGACCGTGCCCTCCATCAGCCCGTACGCGTTGATCATCCGCTCCAGCCCGACCCGTTCCACCAGCCGCGTGATCAGGTTGGCGGGAACGGCGGCGGCGCCGCAGATGGCCACGCGCAGCGAGGACACGTCCCAGGACCGGCGGTCCAGCTCGTCCAGTATCCGGTGGAAGAGCGTCGGCGGCCCCGCGAGCACCGTGATCCGCTCGGAGGAGATCAGCGACATCAGGGCGTCGGGGGCGAAGACGGGGATCGGCAGCATCGTGGCCCGGCGCAGGACGGAGGCGACGAGCCCCGCGTTCAGCCCGAACCCGTGGCTGAACGGGGCGATGATCGGATAGCGGTCGCGGTCGTCGAGGGTGACGATCTCGGACCAGTCCCAGTAGCCGCGCAGGACCTGGGCGTGGTCGATCATGACGCCCTTGGGCACGCCGGTGGTGCCCGACGTGGACATGATCTCGCACAGGTCGTCAGGGCGCACGGCGAGCGCCCGTCCCTCGGCCTCCTGCGCGGAGACCCGCCTGCCCAGGGCGGGTAAGTCGTCCGGGCGGCGCAGACCGGAAAGGGGCGGCAGCAGGCCGGCGAGAGGGGCGGCCGACGGGCCCGCTCCGGTGATGAGCACCTTGGCGCCGGTCTTCTCGATCAGCTGGGCGGCCTCGATGCCCTTGAAACGGGACGAGAGCGGCACGATGACGGCCCCCGCGTCCCAGATGCCGAACGCGTGCCGCACCCAGAACGCCGAGTTCACCCCCCACAGCGCCACCCGGTCACCGGGCCCGACGCCGAGGGCGATGAGGCCGCGGGCGATCTCGGCCGCCGAGGCCCGCAGGTCGGACAGCGTCATCCGCGTGCCGCCCTCGGCGACCACGACGGCGCCGGGGTGGTTTTCTGCCTGGTCGCGAAGCATGCGGGGGAGCGTTCCCCAGCCCGGCATCGGTGCCATCGGTTGCCCCTAGGTGATGAGAGCGCGGTCCCTTCCGAGGTGGTGGCCGCGCAGGTCGTTCACCGTGCCCGGTGCCGGGGTCTCGGAGACGTCCTGGGCGATCTCCACGTCGATCGAGATGGGCGTCAGCGCCCGGACGGCCTGCTGGATCCGCGACTTCCACATGGGGTTGCGGACCAGGCTCGCCCGGCCGAACGTGACCGTGAGCACGGCCGCGTCCAGCGTCCCCTGGCGGCTGATCGACAGGTCCCAGCCGGACACGCCGTCGATCTTGGACAGCGCCTTCTCGATGCGCGGCAGCGCCAGCCACACGCCCCTGACCAGCACGTGGTCGCCCACCGTGTGGACCGGTGCGGGGATGCCCGCGCCGCCGAGCCGGGCGACCTGGCCGGTCCTGAGCACGGTGTCACCGGCCGCGGGGGTGATGACCAGCTCGGCGAGCTCGGCCGCGGGGTCGGGGGAGTCGTCCTTGGTCAGCGCCGCCAGGCCCAGCACGTCGTCGGCGAGCGGGGTGAGCGGGTCGTCCTCCGACGCCCGCCACGCCAGGGCGCCGCCGGTGAACGGGCTCGCGAACACCTCCGTCACCCTGGCCTCGAACTCTCCCGCCAGATGGGCGATCGTCCGCTTGGAGGCGATCTCGCCGGTGAGGACGATGTTCCTGAGCCCGAGGTCCAGCGGGTCCAGCAGGAACTCCAGGTGCAGGCGGGCCAGGAAGTCCATCGCGCCCGTCGGCGTGCTGACCAGGGTGGAGGCTTTGAGGGCGGTCAGCGCGTGGTGCAGGCGCATCCGGCCGCGCGGGCCCACGTCGGCGGCGGTCTCGGCCACGTCGGCCGCGGCGGCCGTCCAGAGCGCCCCGGCGGGTTCGGCGAGGGCCACCACGACGCGCTCGCGCTCGCCGACCCCGCATTCGCGCAGGGCCTTGGCGGTCAGCACGTGGTCGCGGGGGTCCAGCGGGACGGCGCTCGACAGGTCGGGGGAGACGAGCAGGAGCCCGGTGGCGGAGCGCGCGGCGGCACCGAGGTCGTCACGAGTGAGCCAGCGGGCCATCAAAGCACCATCTCCGTACGGTCGAGCGTCCGGGGCATCGCGTGAGGGCGGGCCGTCAACGTGCCACCTCGGTCATGAACAGCGTCATCGAGTCGCACACCCGCTCATGCGCCAGCCCGCCCACCTGCGCCTGGATGATGAGATCCGTCGCGCCCGCCTCGGCGATCCTGGCCAGGGCCTTGCGTGAGCCCTCCACGTCGTCGACCACCACCATCAGGTGCTCCCGCAGCGTGGCCATAGACTCCTCCGGCGGCATCCCGGCCGCGAGCTGGCCCAGCACCCGGTGGGTGGCGTGGCGGGCGTCGTAGTAGTCGGGCGGGGTGACGAGGTTGACCTGGCGGCGGATGTACCACAGGACCGCGTCGGCGGCCGAGGCGGTCGCCTCGTCGCGGGTGGGGGCGACGTACCACGGGATCATCAGGGCGACGCGACGGCTCGCGGGGTCGAAGCCGTGCTCCGCCAGACATTCCCGATATTTCGTGATGTCGGAGGCCACGTCGTCGATGCCCTTGAGCATCGTCATGCCGAGCAGGTTGTACCCGTGCTTGGCCGCCGCCAGATAGCCCTCCAGCGAGGTCGACGCCACCCACACGGGCGGGTGCGGCCGCTGGGCCGGGCGCGGGTAGACGGCCACGTCGGGGATCTCGAAGAACTCGTTCGAGCGGCTGACCGGCTCGCCGTCGGCCTGCCAGATGGCCAGCGTCGCCTCCAGCGAGTCCTCCCAGATCTGCCGCGACTTCTCGAACGGCCGCTGGAACGCCTGGTACTCCAGGGGCGAGGCTCCCCGCCCCGTGCCGAACTCCACCCGGCCGCCGCTCAGCACGTCCAGCGTGGCGACGCGCTCCGCCGTACGGATCGGGGACTGGAACGGCAGCAGCACGACGCCGAGCCCCAGGTGGATGCGCTCGGTGCGCTGCGAAATGGCGGCCAGGACCAGGTCGGGCGCGGAGGAGTGGGAGAAGCCCCTGGTGAAGTGGTGCTCCACGAACCAGGCCGTGTCGAACCCGAGGCGGTCGCCCAGCACGACCTGGTCGACCACGTTCCGGAACGTCTGCTGCTCCACTTCGCGGGTGCGACCGCGGACCTCCAGCTCATACCCCAGGCTGATCCTTAGGGACGTCATCGCGCCTCCGAAGTAGTGAACCAAGCGCTCGCTTGGTAGAGCGTATCAGCAGCGAACACTTGCGGGAAGGGCGCGGACCCGATCAGAGTGGATGCCTGTGAAGCGAAAGCACGCGCTGCGGCGGCCTAAGGACGGCCTGTTCCCCGATTTCGCCGACGACGACCTCTCGCTCACCAGCGCCCGCAGGTATGAGGCGTTCGGCCGGGTGATGGCCGCGCTGGCGACCGAGGCCGACTTCATCGAGTCGTGCCGCGACCTGACGTGGTGGCGCGGGGCCGATCACAGCTGGCACGTCGAGTGGCGCGACGGGCCGTACGCGTCCGAGGTGGCCTCACTGCTGGCCCAGCAGGTGCGCGACCCCGACTACGACGGCCCGCTCGTCACCGAGGCCGGGCCGGGGAGCAGCGGTTCGGCCGTGCTCGACGTGATGGGGGTGCGGTTCGAGCTGCGCGCCATCGACCCGATCGGGCGGGCCACCGTACGGGAGCGGCCCGGCTTCTGGCGCCTGGCCGAAGCCCTCGACACCACCCGCCGCACCAACACCCGCCACCCCTGGGAGGAACTCCTCGGCGGCTGACCCGCTCCCATTCCCGCCGCAACCTCCGCTCCTTCCCCTCGAAGGCACTCCCATCGGAACCCCCTCGAAGGCACCCCCCATCCGCACCCCCGGAGGGACCTCCACCGGCCACCACCGCTGCTTCCCCCTCTGGACCTCGGCCCGCCGCCCAGCTTGCCTCCTGGGGACTTCTGCCCGGCACCGCCGCTTCCCTCCTCCGTGAAGGGACCTCCATCGAAGCGCGGCGGGCTGCAGGTGTGGGCCCGGAACGCTAGCCGAGGGCGTGGGCCGCCAGGCGGGCGCGATGGGCCTGTGGCGGCCCGAAGAGCTGCGCGTCCGAGGTGGCACGCTTGAGGTAGCGATGCGCGGGATGCTCCCAGGTGATCCCGATCCCGCCGTGGACCTGGATGTTCTCACCCGCCGCCGCCAGATACGCCTCCGTGCAGTACGACCCCGCGATCGCCGCGTACACCTCGTCGACCGCCGCCACCCCGGCGGCCGACCTGGCCGACTCCACCACCAGCAGCAGATCGGCGAGCTTGTGCTTGATCGCCTGGAACGACCCGATCGGCCGCCCGAACTGCCGCCGCCGCTTCGCGTGCTCCACCGCCATCTCCAGGCACCGCTGCGCCCCGCCCACCTGCTCGGCGGCCAGGGCGGCGATCCCGAGGTCGCGCACGCGGGTCCACGACGAGCCGTCACCGAGCCGCCGTACCGGGGTGTCCTGGAAGGAGAGCTCCTGCAGCGGCCGGCTCTCGTCCATGGTCCGGTACGTCCTGCGCCGGGCGGGCACGGCCGCCACCAGCAGGCCGTCCACGTAGACCAGCGCCAGCTCGCCCGCCGGCACGTACGGCGCCACGCCCGTGAGCAGGCCCGACTCCAGCCGGAGGGTGCCCTCGCCCGGCGCCACCACGGTCGCGGTCGTTGCGCCGTCGGCCAGCGCCGGGAGGAGGTCGTGCGCCCCGCTCGCCTTGAGTGCCTCGACGGCCATCACCGCCGTCTGCAGGAACGGGTGGGGAGACAGCGCCCGGCCCAGTTCCTCGCTCACGGCGGCCATTTCGGCCGGACCGCATCCCGCCCCTCCGTGTTCCTCGGGGACGAGCAGCCCCGCGATCCCCACGTCTCGCGCGAAAGCCTGCCACGGTGCGTCCGGCCGGTCGGCGAGGTAGTCGCGGACGACGGCGCGGAGCTCATCGGGGAGTGCCACGGAGCAATATTAACCAAGCGATTGCTTGTTTGGCATCCGGGTGACCGAAATTTGCCTTTTTTGTACGGTCACATAATCTGGCACTGGTCATCCCAAGGGTTACCCGGGGGAGGGTTGACCAGGGAAATGGATATGAACGACACCAGCATCGACTATGCCGACCTCGCCGAATACGACCGGCGGCAGCGCGGCATCGAACGTCACCTTCTGTCGGCTTTCTTCGGAGGACTCGCCGTCGGGCTCGTCGGCATGCTCCTCGCCGGCAAGGGCCCCGCATGGGTCGGCCAGATCTACGACCCGTACGTCTACCTCGGCCTGTCGCTGGCCGTGGGCGCCACGGCGTCGGGGTTCGGGTGGGCGTTGCTGACGACGTTCCTGGCAGTGGCCTCCACGCTGGTCGCGGCCCTGGGCGCGAGCGCGCTGAAGGGTGACGTGGCCTTCGACGTCGTCGGAGGCAGCGCCGCCGGGCTCAACTGGACGCTCGCCCTGCTCGTCGGCCTGGGGCTGCTGGCGTTCGCCACCCGCAGGGAGGACGTCTGGGGCGACCTCGCGGCGGGCGCGGTCGGCGCGGCGCTGATCGCGGACGTGGTGGACCGGGCGACGCCGGGGTTCATCGACAGCGAGCGGTCGTTCTGGCCGGTGCCGGCGCTGTCGATCGGGTTGCTGTCCGTCGTGCTGGTGCTCGTGCTGCGCAGGAACGGCTGGGGCCGGGTACGCGCGCTCGCGCTGTCGGCGGTGTTCGCCGGGTTGTTCACGGCGTTTCTGGCCGCTTTCGTGTCCGGCTGGATCCCTTTGACGGTCTGAGTCCTGCGGGACCTGCTGGATAAGCTCGCGCGCGGCGCCACCCGGAGTCGATAGCCTGTAATCCTTCACATCCAGGTTCGAGCAAGGAGTAGCCGTGTTGCTGCGCATGTCGTCGTTGTTTCTTCGCACCCTGCGGGACGACCCGGCAGACGCGGAAGTGCCGAGCCACAAGCTCCTGGTCCGCGCCGGCTACGTTCGCCGGGTGGCCCCCGGCATCTACTCCTGGCTGCCTCTCGGCAAGATGGTGCTGGAGAACGTCACCAGGATCGTCCGCGAGGAGATGAACCGGATGGGCGGTCAGGAGGTGCTCTTCCCCGCCCTGCTGCCCCGCGAATACTACGAGGCCACCGGCCGCTGGACCGAATACGGTGACACGCTCTTCCGGCTCCAGGACCGCAAGGGCGCCGACTACCTCCTCGGCCCCACGCACGAGGAGCTCTTCACCGACATGGTCAAGGGCGAATACTCCTCGTACAAGGACTATCCGGTCACCCTCTACCAGATCCAGACCAAATACCGCGACGAGGCCCGGCCCAGGGCGGGCATCCTGCGCGGGCGCGAGTTCCTGATGAAGGACTCGTACTCGTTCGACCTCGACGACGACGGGCTCAAGCACTCCTACGAGCAGCACCGCGACACCTACATCCGCACCTTCGACCGGCTCGGCATCGACTACAAGATCGTGTTCGCCCAGTCGGGGGCGATGGGCGGGTCGGCGTCGGAGGAGTTCCTGGCGCCCACGCCCACCGGTGAGGACACGTTCGTGGCCTGCCACCCGTGCGGCTACGCGGCCAACGCCGAGGCCGTCGTCACGCCCGCGCCCGCCGCCCGCTCGATCGAGGACGCGGCGCCGCTGCAGGTCATGGACACGCCCGACACCCCGACCATCGAGACGCTGGTGTCGTACGTCAACGAGCACCACGGCCTGTCCGTCACCGCCGCAGACACGCTCAAGAACGTCGTGGTCAAGGTCACCACGCCGGGCTCCGACAAGGTCGAGACGCTGATCATCGGCGTGCCCGGAGACCGCGAGGTCGACTTCAAGCGCCTGGAGGCGGCGCTGGCGCCCGGCGAGCCCGCCATCTTCGAGGCCGCCGACTTCGCCAAGCACCCCGGGCTCGTACGCGGCTACATCGGCCCGCAGGTCCTCAGCTCGCTCGGCATCCGCTACCTCGTCGACCCCCGGGTCGTCACCGGCACGTCCTGGGTGACGGGCGCCAACGAGCCGGGCAAGCACGCCGCCAACGTGGTGGCCGGGCGCGACTTCACCCCCGACGGCACGATCGAGGCCGCCGAGGTGCGCGCCGGCGACCCCTGCCCCCGGTGCGGCTCCGGCCTGTCCATCGACCGCGGCATCGAGATCGGCCACATCTTCCAGCTCGGCCGCAAATACGCCGACGCCGCCGGCCTCGACGCCCTGGGCCCCGACGGCAAGCCGATCCGCATCACGATGGGCTCCTACGGCATCGGCGTCTCCCGGGCCGTGGCGGTAATCGCCGAGCAGGCCCACGACGCGCTCGGGCTCGTGTGGCCCCGCGAGGTCGCTCCCGCGGACGTGCACATCGTCGGGACCGGCAAGGAAAACCAGGTGGAGGCGGCCCTGGAGCTGGGGGCCGAGCTGGAGTCGCGGGGGGTGCGGGTCCTCGTGGACGACCGGCCTTCGGTTTCGCCGGGCGTGAAGTTCAAGGACGCCGAGCTGCTGGGCCTGCCGACCATCGTGGTGGTCGGGCGCGGGCTGTCGCAGGGGGTCGTGGAGCTTCGGGACCGGGTCTCCGGGGAGAAGTCGGAGATCCCCCTGTCCGAGGCCGCCGACCGCATCATCGCCGCCCTCGCCTGACCCTTCGCGCCTGACCCTTCGCGCCCGACCCTTTGCGCCGGGCCCTTCCACGAGGGCCTGGCGCGCCGTCCTTCGGCCCGCCTCCAGGGATAACGCACCCCTGGAGGCGCTGCGCCCTCGGGAGCGGATGCCCCCTGGGTGGTGATGCGCTTAAGGGGGCTTCGGGCTTCGCACCCAGCTCCCGCCACCACGTCGGGCTTCGGGCCCAGCTCCCGCCACCACGTCGTGCCGGGTGCCGCAAGGCGAGCACCGCTCGGGTGGCTGGCCGCCGTGCACGTGCGCCGGACTCCGCCGTACGCCGTCTCGCCGACGCGGCGCGTTTGGGGGCGTCGCCGCTGTATCGCGCCGCTGTCGGGCCCGCTGCGCCGCTGCCGCTGTGTTGCCGCTGCCGTTGAACGTCGCTGCGGTCGGCCTGCGTCGCGTGCCGTTCCGGCGGGGCGGCGTGGGGGAGGGCACGCGGGTGACGGGCGGAGGTGTTCAGGCAGTGGGGACGGGGGTTCTGGTACGGCGGCGAAGGAGGGGCGGGGCGATCAGGCAGGCGGCTGCGATGAGCAGGATGGCCAGGGAGACCGGGCGGGTGACGAAGATCGAGGGGTCGCCCTCGCTGAAGGCCAGGGCGCGGCGGAACTGGACCTCCATCAGCGGCCCCAGCACCGCTCCCAGGATCAGCGGCGCCACCGGGTACCGGGCCCGGTGCAGGACCCAGCCCAGCAGCCCGAACCCGTACGCCACCAGCACCTCGAAGACGCTCTGGGAGATCGAGTAGACCCCCAGCGTGGCGAAGGTCAGGATGGCGGCGGTGAGGAGGGCGGCGGGGACGGTGAGGAGCTTCACCCAGACCCGGATCAGCGGCAGGTTGAGCACCAGCAGCATCACGTTCCCGATGTAGAGGCTGGCGATCAGCGTCCACACCAGCACCGGTTGCTGGTCGAAGAGCTGCGGCCCAGGTTGCACGTTGTAGATCTGGAACGCGATCAGCAGCATGCTCGCCGTGGCCGACGTCGGGATGCCCAGCGTCAGCAACGGCACCAGGACCCCGGAGAAGGCCGCGTTGTTGGCCGCCTCGGGACCGGCCACGCCCTCGATCGCGCCCTGGCCGAACTCCTCCTTGTGCTTGGACAGCCGTTTCTCGACGTTGTAGCTCAGGAACGTGGGAAGCTCGGCGCCTCCGGCGGGCAGCGACCCGATCGGCAGGCCGAACAGGGTCCCGCGCAGCCAGGGCTTCCACGACCTGCGCCAGTCCTCGCGGGTCATCCCCACCTTCCCGGCGACCGTGACCGGAGGCTGCGCCGGCTGGTGCCGGGAGGCGGCCGTGGAGATGGCCTCCGCCACCGCGAACAGCCCCACCGCGACCGCCACCACCGACAACCCCTCGTAGAGATCCGGCACGCCGAACGCGAACCGCGGCTGCCCGGTCATCTGGTCGATCCCCACCATCCCGATCGTCAGGCCGAGGAACAGGCTCGACAGCCCCCGTACGATCGAGTCCCCCATGAGCGAGGTCACCGTCACGAACGCGAGCACCATGATCGAGAAGTACTCGGCCGGCTGGATCAGCTTGGCGATGTTCGACATGCCGGGGGCGAGGAACGTGATGACGACCGTGGAGATCGTGCCCGCCACGAACGACCCGATCGCCGCCGTGGCCAGGGCCGCCCCCGCCCGGCCGCGCCTGGCCATCGGATAACCCTCGAGCGTCGTGGGGATCGAGGCCGTCTCGCCCGGGATGTTGAGCAGGATGGCGGTCGTCGAGCCGCCGTACATGCCGCCGTAGTAGATGCCGGCGAACATCACGAACGCCCCTACCGGATCGAACACGAACGTCAGCGGCAGCAGCAACGCGATCGTCGTGGCCGGCCCGAGCCCGGGAAGCACGCCGACCAGCGTGCCGACGGTGACGCCGAGCATGGCGAGCAGCAGGTTCTGCAGGCTCAGCGCGTGGCCGAAGCCGTCCAGCAGGTTGCCGAGCACGTCCATCTCAGATCGCCAATCTGACCAGGCCCGGCGGCAGCGAGATGCCGAGGAGCCGGTCGAACAGGAAGTACGTGGCCAGCGCCAGCGCCAGCCCCACGAGCACGTCGCGCATGAGCCTCCTGCTGCCCAGCACCCTGGCGACGGCGACGAAGAAGGCGGTGGTCGCCTGCCAGTAGCCGGCCGGGACCAGGAGGAGCGCGTAGGCGGCCAGGGCGGCGATCAGGAGGAGGACGGAGGGCCAGTGCGGCTTCTCCGCCGCCTCACCGCCGACGTCGGTGGTGGCGGGGGCCGGGGGTGTCAGGTCCGGCTCCGGCATACCAGGTCTGAAGGCGGGGGCCGAGGGTGTCACGTCCGGCTCCGGCGTACCAGGTCTGAAGGCCTGGACGACCCCGATGACCGACACCACCGCCAGCCCGGCCCCCACCAGCAGCGGGAACGCGCGCGGTCCCACCGCCTGGTAGCCCTCGCCCTGCGGGATCGCGAACGCCTGGGCCAGCACCACCACGGCCGCCGCCAGGAATCCGAGCGAGACGATCCGCTGCGTCACTTGCCGAGCCCCAGTTCGCCCAGGATGGCAGTCACTTGAGTGCGCTGCTGGGCCAGCACCTGGCCGAACTGGTCGCCCGGCCGCCAGTCCTCGACCCAGTTGTTGCGCTCGAGCACCTTCTTCCAGCACGACGTCTGGCGCACCTTGTCCAGCAGGCCGATGATGTCCTGCTGCTGCTCCTTGGTCAGCCCCGCGGGCGCCAGCACGCCGGCGAGCGTGGAGATCGCCGCGTTGGCCAGGCCGAGCTCCTTCATCGTGGGCGCGTCGATGCCCGCCACCCGCTGCTCCGAGTCCACCGACAGCACCCGCAGCTCGCCCGCGGAGATCTGCGGGCGCAGCTCGGCGACGGTGTCGATGCCGGCCGTGGCGGCGCCGCTGAGCAGCAGGTTCAGGGACTCGCCGCCGCCCGCCGTGGGCACGAAGTTGACGTCCTTGGCGGCGACATTCCGCTCCTTGGCCAGTCCCGCCACCGTCATCTGACCCGGCCCGCCGAGCGAGCCGCCCGTCCACTTGACGCTGTGGGGCTTGGCCTCCATGGCGTCAAGCAGCGACTTCAGGTCCTTGTACGGCGACTTCTCCGCCACCACGATCGCGGTCGGCCCCCGGCTCAGCCCGGCCACGGGGGTGAGGGTGGACAGGTCGACCGGCGACTTGTTGTTCACGATGCCGCCCAGCATGGTCACGCTGTCCATGACCATGAGCTGGTACGGGTCGCCCTTCTTCTTGGCGAACTGGGCCAGCCCGATGGTGCCGCCCGCGCCGGGCACGTTCGTGACCGTGGTGTCAACGTCGGCCACCTTGCACTCGCTGAGCGTGCCGGCGATGCCGCGCGCCCGCGTGTCCCAGCCGCCGCCGGGGCTGCCCGGCGCCATGATCGACAGGGGCTTGCTCGGATAGCCGCCGCCCGATTCGGCGGCCTCGCCCACGGCGCAGCCGCTGAGCGTCACGGCCACCGCGGCGGCGGCCAACAGCTTGATCTTCATGATGACTCCCGGGGGGTGAGGATCGATGCGAAGAAGTCCTTGACCGGCTCGAGCACCAGCATCGGGTCGTGACCCACGCCCGGCACGACGTCGAACCGCACTCCGATGCCATGGGCCTCGAAGTTGTCGCGCAGCGCCTTGAGCCGTTCGACGCGGGTGACCCCGTGGGCGTCGGCGCCGTCCATCCAGTTGGAGTCGCCCTGGTTGTTGATCTCCCAGGTCTCCACGTCCGCACTGCCCACGACCATCTGCACCGGCACGTCACGAAGCTCCTCGAATCTGGGAGCGCTGCCGAACTCCTCCTCGAACCCCTTCAGCCCGGTCCACCACGGGCTGCCGCGATCGATGTACGTTATCCGCCCTGGTGCACCGATTGACAATCCGGTGAGCCGGTCGGGGTGCAGGTAGGCGAAGCGGTGCACGAACTGGCCGCCGCCGGAGAACCCGTGCAGGAGGAACCGCTCGGTCCGTACGTTGAAGCGCGCGCCGATCTCCTCGACCATGGCCAGCAGCGCGTGGTCGAAGCGGATGTCGCCGTATTTGAGGAACTTGAAGCTGTGCAGGTCGTGGGGGTCGTCGCCGATGCCGGCGGGGAAGAGCGGGGCCAGGACGACGCAGCCGTGCTTCTCGGCCCACTCGGCGAAGTTGTCCCGGTACTGCGGTCCGCGCCGTCCCGTGCCGTGCTGGAGAACCGCCAGAGGTAGGGGAGCGCCGTCCGGGTCGTGCGCGGAGGGCACGTACAAGCAGTAGGAGAGCCTCTGGTCGTACCTCGACGCGAATACGGTCGTCGCACCCGCCGAATAGAAGCCGGTCGGGTGCTTGACCACGTGCAGTTCCTCAGCCATGACGCCACAGCCTGGGCAAACACTCGGTGACTCTCAAGCAGATTGACGTCAACGCGGTAATGTGCAGGGTGGCCGTCACGCTCCTCCTCGACTCCCCCGGCACCGGATCCGTCGCCGTCCAGCGGTCGCCGCTGGCCGAGCTGTGCGCCTGCCTCCACGCCCTCGACGAGCCCGGCCACCACCCCGGCAGCGCGAGCTGGGTGGCCAGGGCGCACGCCGGGCTGGGCAGCGAGGTGCTGGCCACGGCCGCCGCCTGGGCGCCGCTCTGGAGCGCCTTCCGCGCCCGCTACCTGCTGCCGTTGTCGGCGGGGCCGGCGCGCACGCTGGCCGGCGAGCTGCGGGAGGTGGCCGGGCTGCCCATCGGCGACTTCGTGGCGATGACCGTGCAGGCCCTCATCGGCAAGAACGACACCGAGCTGGCGCCCAGGCTCAGCGACGAGGTGCTGCACCGGCTGCGGCTGATCTCCTCCAGCCGCATGGAGATCGGCGCCCGGCTGCGCGCCGACCCCGAGGCGTTCCGCGGTGAGCTGCTCGGCTTCCTCGCCGACTTCGCCGCCGCGGCCTTCGACGCCGAATGGCCGTCGCTGCGCCCGGCCCTCGACCGCGACCGTGCCGAACGCGTACGCGATCTACACCGGCGCGGCCCCCTGGCCCTGGCCGACCTCCCCACCGCCTCCACGTCGTCCGGCGCGCGAGGGCCGCTGCGGATCGTGTTCGACAAGCTCTACAACGCCACCGCCCGCGTGGACGAGGGGCGGCCCTGCCTGCTCGTCCCGACCGTCCACGGCCGGCCGCACTTCGTGATCAAGCACTACCCCGGCTACCCGGTCGTCATCCAGTACAGTGCCGACGGCGCGGCCACGCCGACGCTGGAGACGGCCAGGCGCCGGCTCGCCGCGCTGCAGGACCCGACCAGGCTGCGGCTGGCGTACGCGATCCTGCGCAACCCCGTCGCCACCTCCGAGCTGGCCATCCAGCTCGGCATGACCGCGCCCCAGGTCTCCAGGCACCTGCGCAGGCTCAGGGAAGCCCAGCTCGTGCACACCCACCGGCGCGGCTCGGTCGTCTACTACCAGCTCGACGCCGACGCCGTCGAACGCCTGGGCCCCGACCTGCTCTCCGTCCTGTACCGGTGAAGAGCCCGCGTACCGCAGGGGGTCAGCCGCCCTCCTGCGACGCCGAGGGCGACGAGGGCGGGGAGGGAGGCGGCGCCGCCGCGGGCATGCCGGGAAAGGCTGGGGGCTGGGCGGGGCGGAAGGCGTACGAGCGGGTCGTCGCCTCCTGCATGGCCTGCGCGGCGTAGCGACGCAGCGAGACGTCCTGCGCGGCGGCCAGCTCCAGGTAGGCGGCCGTGACGCCGGTCTCCAGGTGCACCGCCAGCTTGGCCGCCAGCGCCGGCCCGGAGGGGAAGAAGGGCAGCGCGTAGGACGCGTCGGGCTCGGCCGGCCGCCCGCCCCGTGCCGTGATCAACGTGCGGAGCTGGTCGCGGCGCGCCCGGTGGGCGTCGAAGGCCGCGCTCATCCTGGCCCGCAGCGACCCCGACGTCCGCGCCCCCAGCAGCCCGTACGCGAACAGCACGGCGTGCTCGGCGGCCAGCGCCTTGCGGAGTTTCTCGACGTCGTCGGGGTTCACAGCGACCTCGGCAGGGCGAGTGCGTGGGCCGCCTCGCAGGCCCCGATGCTGGCGATGAGCTGAGCCACGCCCGGTGAGACGCCGTCGAGCTGGTGGATCCGCAGGGCCGCCGCCTTGCGCTCCAGGTCGCGCAGGCGGGACAGGGACGGCTTGGGAGCGGGAGTCGGGGTGGAGGCGGAGGTGGCGGGCGGCGCCGAGGCCGCGGTGACGTATTTGCGTAGCTCGTTCACGTGAGCCTGATGGCGGTCACGGAACGGCACCAGTTTCTGCGCCCCGCCCGAGATCAGCGACGAATAGAGCGCGATCGTCCGCTCCTTCTCCGCGATCAGGTCCTTCAGCAGCGTGGTCTCGGGCGAGTCGGAGGCCTGGACGGACGGCTGCGGCGGGACGGTGGTGCTGCAGGCGGTGAGAGCGGCCGCTCCGCCCGCCAGCAGGACTCGCCGGGAGAGGTGACGCGGGCGCACGGGCTAGGACCTCCAGTGACGGTGGAGCCGACCGACGGGAAAGCCGCCCATGGGCAGGCGCGCCCGATCGACGCCGTGGCGGCGGGCCCTTCGGGGGCTTTCTCGTCGGTAGCATCGTACGGGCTGGTGCCCGCGATCGCTGTCAGGCGACGCTCCGCCATTCGACCACGACGAGTGGCGCTCTTTCCGTGCCCCCATACAGATAGGGTGTCAACTGTCGTCGCTGGCTGAGCGGCCAGACGGCGGAGAGCCAGAGGCGAGGTCCGCCCGGCTGAGACATGACAATAGGGGAGGTCGATATGGGCAGCGCATCACCCCGCGACCACCTGATGAAGCTCCTTGAGCCTGTGGTCAGCGCGGAGGGCCTCGATCTTGAGGACATCACGGTCACCCAGGCCGGCAAGAGACGGCTGCTGCGCGTGATCGTCGATCGCGACGGCGGCGTGAGCCTCGACGACGTGGCCGACGTGAGCCAGGCCGTCTCCGCGGCCCTCGACGACGACGACTCGATGGGCCAGTCGGCCTACACGCTGGAAGTCTCCTCGCCGGGCGTCGACCGCCCGCTCACCGAGCCACGCCACTGGCGCCGCGCCGCGAAACGCCTGGTGAAGGCCGAGATGAGAGACGGCAGCGTGGTGGAGGGCCGCATCCTGGCCGCGGACGAGGCCGGTGTCGACCTCGACGTCGCGGGCGCCGCACGCAGGCTTGATTACGAGGACCTGACCCGGGGACGGGTACAGGTGGAGTTCCGCCGGATCGACGACGTCGACGGCGACGAAGGCTAAGGGGGAGCCGTCGTGGACATCGACATGAGCGTCCTGCGCAGCCTCGAGCGAGAAAAGGACATCTCCTTCGACCTGGTCGTCAAGGCGATCGAGGACGCGCTGCTGATCGCCTACTTCCGCACCGACGGCGCCGCCTCCAAGGCGCGCGCCGAGCTCGACCGCAGCAGCGGTCACGTCACGATCTGGGCCGCCGAGCTCGACGAGGACGGCGAGGTCGTCAGGGAGTACGACGACACGCCCAACAACTTCAGCCGGATCGCCGCCACCACCGCCAAGCAGGTCATCCTGCAGCAGCTGCGCGACGCCGAGGACGAGATCAACTTCGGTGAGTTCGCCAGCCGCGAGGGCGAGCTGGTCTCCGGCGTCATCCAGCAGGGCAAGGACCCGCGGGTGGTGCTGGTCGACCTCGGCAAGATCGAGGCCGTGCTGCCGCACGCCGAGCAGGTCCCCGGCGAGGAATACGTGCACGGAGAGCGCATCCGCGCCTACGTCGTGCAGGTGAAGAAGGGCCACAAGGGCCCCTCCGTCACCTTGTCGCGCACGCATCCCGGGCTGGTGAAGAAGCTGTTCGCGCTGGAGGTGCCCGAGATCGCCGACGGCACCGTGGAGATCGCCGCGGTGGCGCGCGAGGCGGGCCACCGTACGAAGATCGCGGTCCGCTCCCGCAAGCCCGGCGTCAACGCCAAGGGCGCCTGCATCGGGCCGATGGGCTCGCGGGTGCGCAACGTGATGACCGAGCTGCACGGCGAGAAGATCGACATCATCGACTGGTCGGAAGACCCGGCGGAGTTCGTGGGGAATGCCCTGTCACCTGCGCGTGTTTCCCATGTCGAGGTGCTCGATCTCGAGGGTCGCGTCGCACGGGTGATCGTGCCCGACTACCAGCTCTCGCTGGCCATCGGGAAAGAGGGCCAGAACGCCCGGCTTGCCGCGAGACTCACCGGATGGCGGATCGACATCCGGCCGGATACTCAGGCCGAAGATGCCGCCGGTTCCGTAGATGCGTCAACACGGTAAGCTGGAATATGGTGGCCAAGCGACCCCACAGCGCACCTGTGTGGGCTGCAGGGTTCGTACGGCTAAGTCCGAGCTGCTCCGTCTGGTGCGGGTCGAGGACCATGTGGTCCCTGACCTGCGAGGACGGCTTCCTGGCCGCGGTGCATCGCTGCATCCGTCCTTGAGCTGTCTGGAGCTTGCCGAGCGTCGCCGAGCGTTTCCGCGCGCTTTCCGCGTAGCGGGGCCGCTTGACGTCTCGCGCGTGCGGGCGCAACTGGAGGGAGACCACGCAAATGTCATGTAGGACGCCGAGTTGATGGGCGGAGTCAGATTGCTATGAGCGCCTGATGAGCACGCGGCGATGAAGACGTCAAGTTAGCGACGGTCCGGACGGCATAGCCAGCCTCCCGGGCCGAGTAAGGGAGTGCAGTGGCGAAGGTCCGGGTATACGAGCTCGCTAAGGAGTTCGGCGTAGAGAGCAAGGTCGTCATGGCCAAGCTCCAGGAGATGGGAGAGTTCGTCCGCTCGGCGTCCTCGACCATCGAGGCGCCGGTGGTCCGCAGGCTCACCGAAGCTCTGGGCGCATCGAAGGGTGGGCCCTCCAGAGGCGGCGGACAGCCGTCCAACAGGCCGCAGCCGCCCAAGGCTGCTCCCCGGCCGGCAGAAGGCCAGGCCGGTAATGGCGCCGCGCAGGCGCCGACCCCATCAGCCCCGCGTCCGGGGCCGGGCCCCAGGCCCGGTCCGGGTCCGCGTCCGGGCCCCGCGGGCGGCGGTCAGCCGCGCCCGCCGGTGCCCATGCCCCACCAGCCGCCGCAGCAGCCCGAGGCTGCTCGCGGTGAGACGTCCGGGGCTCCTCAGGCACGGTTCGAGAGCGGCGCGCCCGCGCGCCCGACTCCGGGTCCGCGTCCCGGCCCTGGTGCCGGCCCTGGCGGTGGCCGTCCCGGCCCCAAGCCGGGTCCCGCGCCCCGTCCGGGTCCCAGGGACGGCGGCGGCGACCGGGGCGACCGGCAGGCGCCGCGTCCCGGCGGCCAGCGTGACGGTGGCGGTCCCCGCCCCGGTCCGGGCCCCAAGCCGGGCCCGCGTGGTCCGCGTCCGGGTAACAACCCGTTCTCCTCGACCGCCAGCGGCATGGGCCAGTCCCGCCCGCCGCGTCCCGGCGGCCCGCGTGACGGCGGCGGTCCCGACCGCCGCGAGCGTCGCGACGGCCCGCCGCGCGACGGTGCGATGCCGCGTCCGCCGCAGGGTCGTGGCGGCACCGGTGACGCCGGTCCCCGTCCCGGGCCGCGTCCGGGCCCGCCCGGTGCGGGCGGTCCGCGTCCTGGTCCCGGTGCGGGTGGTCCCCGTCCCGGCGGTCCGCGTCCCAACCCGATGATGATGCCGCAGGGTCGCCCTGCCGGTCCCGGTGGCGGCGCAGGCCGTCCTGGCGGCGGTGGCGGCGGTGGCGGTCGTCCCGGTGGTGGCGGCGGTGGCCGTCCCGGCGGTGGTGGCGGCGGCGGTCGTCCCGGTGGTGGCGGCGGCTTCGCCGGTCGTCCCGGCGGTGGCGGCGGCACCGGTCAGCGCACCGGCACCGGTGGTCCCGGTGGCGGCGGCGGTGGCTTCGGCGGTCGTCCCGGTGGCGGCGGTCGCGGTCGCGGTGGCGGCACCGCAGGCGCCTTCGGGCGTCCCGGCGGCCGTCCGGCCCGCGGGCGCAAGTCGAAGCGCCAGAGGCGCCAGGAGTTCGACAACATGTCGGCGCCGGCGATCGGCGGCGTGCAGGTCGCTCGCGGCAACGGCGCGACGATCCGCCTTCCGCGCGGCGCGTCGCTGTCCGACTTCGCCGACCGCATCGGCGCGAACCCCGCCTCGCTCGTGCAGATCATGCTGCACCTCGGCGAGATGGTGACCGCGACGCAGTCGGTGAGCGAGGACACGCTGCAGATCCTCGGCACCGAGCTCGACTACAACATCCAGGTCGTCAGCCCGGAGGAGGAGGACCGCGAGCTTCTCGAGGCCTTCGACATCGAGTTCGGCGAGGACGAGGGCGACGAGGCCGACCTGGCCGCGCGCCCGCCGGTCGTGACCGTCATGGGTCACGTCGACCACGGTAAGACCAAGCTGCTCGACGCCATCCGCAAGACCAACGTGGTGGCGCGCGAGGCGGGTGGCATCACCCAGCACATCGGTGCTTACCAGGTCGCCGCCGAGCACGAGGGCCAGGACCGGAAGATCACCTTCATCGACACCCCGGGTCACGAGGCGTTCACCGCCATGCGAGCCCGAGGCGCCAAGTCCACCGACATCGCGGTGCTGGTGGTCGCGGCCGACGACGGTGTGAAGCCGCAGACGATCGAGGCTCTCAACCACGCCCAGGCGGCCGACGTGCCGATCGTGGTCGCGGTCAACAAGATCGACAAGGAGGGCGCCGACCCCAACAAGGTCCGGGCCCAGCTCACCGAGTACGGTCTGGTGGCGGAGGAGTACGGCGGTTCCACGCTGTTCGTCGACATCTCGGCGAAGAACGGCACGGGCATCGACGACCTCCTCGAGGCCATCCTGCTGACCGCGGACGCCGAGCTCGACCTGCGGGCCAACCCGACGATGGACGCCCAGGGCATCGCGATCGAGGCTCACCTCGACCGTGGTCGCGGCCCCGTCGCGACCGTCCTGGTCCAGCGCGGCACGCTGCGCGTCGGCGACTCGATCGTCTGTGGCGAGGCCTTCGGCCGCGTCCGGGCGCTGCTCGACGACAACGGCGAGCCGGTCGACGAGGCCACGCCGTCCCGTCCTGTCCTGGTGATGGGTCTGACGGCCGTGCCGAGCGCCGGTGACAACTTCATCGTCGTCACCGACGACCGGATGGCCCGCCAGATCGCCCAGCAGCGCGCGGCGCGCAAGCGCAGCGCCGACATGGCGAAGTCGAGCCGTCGCCGCAGCCTCGAGGACATCTTCAAGGACCTCGAGAAGGGCAGCGTCGACGAGCTCAAGCTCATCATCAAGGGTGACGTGTCCGGTTCGGTCGAGGCCCTGGAAGACGCCCTGCTCAAGATCGACGTCGGCGACGAGGTCAGGCTCCGTGTCCTGCACCGCGCGGTCGGCGCGATCACCGAGTACGACGTCAACCTGGCCGTGGCCGACGACAACGCGGTCATCATCGGCTTCAACGTCCGCCCCGAGCCTCGGGCGCGCGACCTGGCCGAGCGCGAGGGCGTCGACATCCGCTACTACTCGGTCATCTACCAGGCGATCGAGGAGATCGAAGCGGCGCTCAAGGGCATGCTCAAGCCCGAGTTCGAAGAGGTCCAGCTGGGCACGGCGGAGATCCGCGCGATCTTCAAGGTGCCGAAGATCGGCAACATCGCCGGTTCGCTGGTCCGCTCGGGCCGGATCGTGCGCAACAGCAAGGCGCGCCTCATCCGCGACGGTGTCGTCGTGACCGACAACCTCACCGTCTCCTCGCTGCGGCGGGAGAAGGACGATGTCACCGAGGTCCGCGAGGGCTTCGAGTGCGGTATCGGCATCGGCTACAACGATCTCAAGGAAGGCGACGTCATCGAAACCTTCGAGATGCGGGAGAAGCCGCGAGACTGACGCGCGGCTCGGCGCCCGGCGGGACATCCACCGGGCGCCTCTCGCACGCCCTGGCCTGGTCCCCACCGCAGCAGGCCGGGCGTGCGCTCACCACACCAGGCCAAGCGGTGGTGACCAACGATGTATGTGGGTGCTCTGACCCTGGACATCCTGCTCGGCGACGTCAGGTCGCTGAAGCAGAAGCGCTCTGTCGTGCGGCCGCTGATCGCCGAGCTGCAGCGCCGTTATCCCAGCATCGCGGTGGCCGAGACCGGCCATCTCGACCTGCACCGCAGGGCCGAGGTCGGCGTCGCGGTGGTCTCCTCCTCCGCGGGTAACTGCAACGAGATCATGGACGCCTGCGAGCGGATGGTGGCCTTCCGCCCGGAGATCGAGCTGCTGTCGGCCAGGCACCGGCTCTACAACGACGAAGATTGAACGACTGCACGGCCAGGTCGTGCGTGAGGGGGAGCGAACATGGTGGATGCCGCACGAGCGCGGAAGCTCGCCGACCGCATCCAGCAGATCGTCGCCGAGATGCTGGAGCGCCGGATCAAGGACCCGCGCCTGGGCTTCGTCACCGTGACCGACACGCGTGTCACCGCCGACCTGCGCGAGGCGACCGTGTTCTACACGGTGTACGGCTCCGAGGCCGAGCGGTCCGACAGCGCGGCCGCCCTCGAGAGCGCCAAGGGGATCATCCGCTCCGAGGTGGGCCGCCAGACCGGCGTGCGCTTCGCCCCGACGCTGACGTTCAAGCACGACCCGCTGCCCGACTCCGCCCGTCACCTCGACGACCTGATCACCGCCGCCCGGTCCCGGGACGCCGAGGTGGCGCGCCGGGCCGAGAGCGCCTCCTACGCCGGCGAGGCCGACCCCTACCGCAAGCCCGACGAGGGCGAGGGGGACCTGAGCGGGGACGACCAAGCGTGACGCCCAACGTGCGCGACAGAGCGGATCGCCCGTTCCGTGCGGACCCCCGTACGGTCACCGGCGGCGCGATCCCCGAGGCCGCATGGGACCGGGCCCTGCGGCTGATCGGCCGGGCCGACGAGATCGCGCTGGCCTGCCACGTGACGCCCGACGGCGACGCCCTCGGGTCGATGCTGGCCGTGGGGTTCGTGCTGCGGTCGATGGGCAAGCGGGTCGTCGCGTCGTTCGGCGACCACCACTTCGTGGTGCCGCGGCTGCTGCGCTTCCTGCCCGGCCAGGACATGCTGGTGCCGCCGGAGGACTACCCGGCGGCGCCGGAGCTGATGATCACCTTCGACGCCTCGACGTTCGAACGCCTCGGGCTCCTGCGCGAGAACACCGCCAGGGCCCGTGAGGTCATCGTCGTCGACCACCACCCCTCCAACGAGGGGTTCGGCACGCTCAGCCTCATCGACTCCACGGCCGCCGCGACGGCGATGCTGGCCGAGCAGCTGATGTACCGGCTCGGCGGGCGGCTCGACCGTGACATCGCCGTCTGTCTCTACACCGGGCTGGTGACCGACACGGGGTCCTTCCGGCACTCCTCGACCACGCCCGCCGTGCACCAGATGGCGGCCAGGCTCGTGGCGACCGGGCTGCGCACCGACGAGATCGCCCGCGAGCTGTGGGACCGTTCCCCGTTCGGCTACCTCAAGGTGCTGGCCGCCGCCCTCGATCGGGCGGCGCTGGAGAACGGGCTGGTCTGGACGTACGTGACCCGGGTCGACCGGGCCGCGCACGGGCTCCCGTACGCGGAGCTCGAAGGCATCATCGACATCGTCCGGCGCACGGACGAGGCCGAGGTCGCGGTCGTGCTCAAGGAGGACGACCAGGGCGACTGGCAGGTGTCCACCCGTTCCAAGGGCAAGGCCGACGTCGGGGCCGTGTGCGCGGCCCTGGGCGGCGGCGGGCACCACAACGCGGCCGGTTACACCTCGCACGAGACCGTGGAGGCGACCATGGACGCCTTCCGGCGCGAACTTGGGAAGGTTGGATGGTCGAGAGCGGGCTGATCATCGTCGACAAGCCGGGCGAGTGGACCTCGCACGACGTGGTGGCCAAGATGCGGCGCATCGCGGGCACCCGCCGCGTGGGGCACGCGGGCACGCTCGACCCGATGGCGACGGGCGTGCTGGTGGTCGGCGTGGAGAAGGCCACCAGGCTGCTCGGCCACCTGACGCTGACCGAGAAGGTGTACGAGGCCACGATCAGGCTCGGCGTGAGCACGAACACCGACGACGCCGAGGGCGAGGTGACCGCCACGGCTTCGGCGTCGGGCGTCACGGCGGCCGAGATCCACAAGGGCGTCGCGGTGCTGACCGGGGAGATCATGCAGATCCCGCCGCAGGTGAGCGCCATCAAGGTCAACGGGCAGCGCGCCTACAAGATGGCCCGCGCGGGCGAGGAGGTCGAGCTGCGGGCCCGGCCCGTCACCGTGCGGTCGTTCGAGGTGCTCGACATCCGGGCGCACGACGACGTCGTCGACGTGGACGCGGTCGTGACCTGCTCCAGCGGCACCTACATCCGGGCGCTGGCCCGCGATCTGGGCGCGGCGCTCGGCGTCGGCGGGCATCTGACGGCGCTGCGGCGCACCCGCGTGGGGCCTTACGGCCTGTCCCTGGCCAGGACCATCGACCAGCTCGCCGAGGAGTGCGTGATCCTGCCCATCGGGGAGGCGGTGGCGGCGGCGTTCCCGCGCCGCGACGTGACGGCCGAGGAGGCACGCGTCATCGGGCACGGGGGGCGGCTGCCGGCCGCCGGGCTGGGCAAGGGACCGATCGGCGTGTTCGGGCCTGAGGGCGAGCTGCTGGCCCTGGTGGAGGAGCACGGCCGAGTGGCCAAACCCCTCGCCGTCTTCGTCTCCTAGACCCCTCTCAGGGCCTCACACGTGGTCAGGAGGGCTTGCGGGCGACGATGATGTCGCGGACGATCGCCTGGTCGACCCAGTGCTCGAAGTCGGGGTAGTCCTCCATCACCTGGAGCCCCGCACCTTCGAGGATCTGGGCCAGCTCCGAGCTCTTGCCGCCGTAGGTGTTCCACGAGATCCCCATGGCCCCGCCGGGGCGCAGCAGCTCGGCCCAGCCGGGGACGGCCTGCCGGAGCAGCTCCATGGGGCTGCGGGACAGCCCGCCGCCGCCCTTGCTGCCGTGCTGGACCCCGTAGGGTGTGTCGGTCACCAGGGCGTCGAACGAACGCGGCTTGAAGAAGTCTCTGCTCTTGAGGGTGTCGGCGTTGACCACGGCCAGGTGCTGCACGTCACCGGCCTTGACCGCCTCCTTCGACAGCCCGAACGTGACGTTGAGCCGCCGCCCGACCAGGGCCCGCTCGCGCCGCACCGGCACGGTCTCGGCGGTGTGCTTGAGCCGCTTGTTGCGCAGCCAGGTCTTGATGAACCCGGTGTAGGCCTCGAAGTCCTTGCCGTCGACGTCGAGCCCGTAGGCGTCGTAGCCGTACATGAGGGCCTGGTTGAGCGTCGTTCCGCGCCCGCACAGCGGGTCGAAGACCGACAGCCGCTCGCCGAGCCCCTTGGCGCCGGCCAGCAGGGTGACGTTGAGCAGCAGCTTGGTGAAGTGCTCGTTGGTCTTGCCGGCGTATTTCTGGATGGTGATCAGGTCGCTGCTCAGCCGGTCGCGCGACGACATGGAGAGCGGCCGGAGCAGCTCACCTTCCATCCCGAAAATCGCATAAACAGAGGAAAGGTTTGACAAAAGAGAAATGTCCGGCTGCGTCAGCGGCTCGGATGTCTCGAAGGTCACATACGGCACACCGCCGATGGCGGTCTCCTCGCTGGCCGTGACCTTGCCGCCCAGGCCGTACGTACTGAAGACCACCAGCTCACTCCTGGTCAGCCGGATGGAGCTCTCCCCGTAGACCCGGTTGAAGGCAGGCAGGATCAGAAGCGCGTAACGAGGCATGATGCCCGATCCTATCGCCCTCGATTGGAGCGAACGGTGACGCGCGTGGCAGGCTTGGGTGGGATTGATCCGCCACGAGCGAATGGGGCCTAGCGTGCAGGGTTCGGGAAGGTCTGTCGTCACCATCGGCGTGTACGACGGGGTCCACCGCGGGCACCGGCGGGTGGTCGAGCGCGCTGTCGCCATCGCCCGCGAGCGGGGGCTGCGCAGCGTGGCCGTCACGTTCGAGCCGCACCCCGACGAGGTCGTGCGGCCCGGGACGCACCCGCTGCGGCTCACCGGCCCGCGGCGCAGGGCCGAGCTGCTGGCCGGACTCGGGGTGGACGAGATCGACGTGGTGGAGTTCACGCTCGACCTGTCGCGGACGAGCCCAGACGACTTCGTCCAGGCCGTCCTGGCCGAGCGGCTGGGGGCGGCCGTCGTCGTGGTGGGCGAGGACTTCCTGTTCGGCCACGAGGCCAGCGGAGACGTCGAGACTTTGCGGACGCTGGGCGACAAGTACGACTTCGAGGTGGAGGCCGTGCCCCTGCTCGACGCCGTCTCCTCCGCCTCGATCCGCGAGCGGATCGTCGCGGGCGACGTCGAGGGCGCCGGTGAGCAGCTCGGGCGGCCGCACCGGGTGGAGGGCGTGGTCGTCCGCGGCTACCAGCGCGGACGCCAGCTCGGCTTCCCGACCGCGAACGTCGAGACCGCCCAGCACACCGCCATCCCGGCCGACGGCGTCTACGCGGGGTGGCTGGAGTGCGTGCCGATGGCCAACCTGCCCGCGCTCTACCAGGGGGAGCGGTGGCCGGCGGCGATCTCGGTCGGCACCAATCCGACGTTCGAGGGAGTGCCGCGGACGGTCGAGGCCTATGCGCTGGACCGGGATGATCTAGAGCTTTACGGAGTGCACGTCGCGGTCGAATTCCACGCCCGCCTGCGCGGCAACACGCGATTCGACTCCATCGAGGCGCTGATCGAGCAGATTCACGCCGATGTCGACGCCGCCCGTCGCCTCACGAGCTGAAACCCGCGAAATCGCGACGCGGATGAAGCCGGGAAAAGGAGCACCCGGGCACTCCGCGTGAAGTGGTAACCTTGCATGTCGGCTCAGTAGCGGCGCCGCTGCGCGCTGCCCATGACGGCCTTCACGCGGCGACTGTAGGCACGCACGGTCGTTCGCATCTTTCATCATCGTTCGCGCGTGCCCGTAGCTCAAAGGAGAGCCGTGTCCCTCGACACCGCTGCCAAGAAGTCCATCATCGGCGAATACGCGACGGCCGAAGGCGACACCGGGTCGCCCGAGGTGCAGATCGCGCTGCTGAGCAAGCGCATCAGCGAGCTCACCGAGCACCTGAAGACGCACAAGCACGACCACCACAGCCGTCGTGGCCTGCTTCTGCTCGTCGGTCGCCGGCGTCGCCTGCTGAAGTACCTGCAGAAGGTCGACATCCAGCGCTACCGCTCGCTCATCGAGCGGCTCGGCCTGCGCCGATAGCATGAAAGGGAGCGGCGAACGCGCCGCTCCCTTCTCATATGGGTAAAGCCATATGGTCGGATATGTGGCGATGTGGATACGTTGTCACATCTGACCTACAACTGAAGATCCGAGACACACAGCCCCCGCGTCCGTTCAGCACCATGCGACCCGCGACGCCTGCGGGCCGGTCCTCGGTAGTGGCTTCCGGTAGGAATTTGACAGTGAAATGAGACCGGGCGCTTCGATCGAAGACCGGCGCTGCACCTAACGAGGGTGCCGGTGAGAAAAAGGGCGCGGGAGACCGACCACAAGGAGGTCCCCCGTGGAGGGTGTCCACACCGCTGAAGCCGTCATAGACAACGGCGCATTCGGCACGCGTACGATCCGGTTCGAAACCGGTCGTCTCGCGCGCCAGGCGGCTGGCTCCGCCGTCGCCTACCTCGACAACGACACGATGGTGCTTTCGGCCACCACCGCGTCGAAGTCCCCGAAGGAGAACTTCGACTTCTTCCCGCTCACCGTCGACGTCGAAGAGCGCATGTACGCCGCGGGCCGCATCCCCGGCTCGTTCTTCCGGCGTGAGGGCCGTCCCTCCGAGGACGCGATCCTCACCTGCCGCCTGATCGACCGGCCGCTGCGCCCGTCGTTCGTGAAGGGCCTGCGCAACGAGATCCAGGTCGTCGCCACGGTGATGGCGCTCAACCCCGACCACCTCTACGACGTGGTGGCGATCAACGCCGCGTCGCTGTCCACCCAGCTCGCCGGGCTGCCGTTCTCCGGCCCGATCGGCGGCGTGCGCGTCGCCCTGATCGACGGCCAGTGGGTGGCGTTCCCGACGCACCACGAGCTGGAGCGGGCCACGTTCGACATGGTCGTCGCGGGCCGCGTGCTCGAGGACGGCGACGTCGCGATCATGATGGTCGAGGCCGAGTCCACCAAGGACACGCTGAAGCTGGTCGCCGACGGGGCCGTCGCGCCCACCGAGGAGACCGTCGCGCAGGGCCTGGACGCCGCCAAGCCGTTCATCAAGGTGCTGTGCGAGGCCCAGTCGCGCATCGCGCAGGTCGCGGCCAAGGAGACGGCCGAATACCCGGTCTTCCTCGACTACCAGGAGGACGTCTACGCCGCGGTCGAGGCCGCGGTGAAGACCGAGCTGGCCGCCGCGCTGACCATCGCGGGCAAGCAGGAGCGCGAGAACGAGCTGGAGAAGGTCAAGGCGCTGGCCGCCGAGAAGCTCCTGCCCGAGTTCGAGGGGCGCGAGAAGGAGATCTCCGCCGCGTTCCGCTCGGTGATGAAGAAGCTCATGCGCGAGCGGGTCATCAAGGAGGGCGTCCGCATCGACGGCCGCGGCACCAAGGACATCCGCGCCCTTTCGGCCGAGGTCCACGTGGTGCCCCGGGTGCACGGTTCGGCGCTGTTCGAGCGCGGCGAGACCCAGATCCTGGGCATCACCACGCTCAACATGCTGCGCATGGAGCAGGTCATCGACACGCTCAACCCTGAGCGGACCAAGCGCTACATGCACAACTACAACTTCCCGCCCTACTCCACCGGTGAGACCGGCCGGGTGGGCTCGCCCAAGCGCCGCGAGATCGGTCACGGCGCGCTGGCCGAGCGGGCGCTGATCCCGGTGCTCCCGACCCGCGAGGAGTTCCCGTACGCCATCCGCCAGGTCTCCGAGGCGCTCGGCTCCAACGGCTCCACCTCGATGGGCTCGGTCTGCGCCTCCACGATGGCGCTGCTGGACGCGGGTGTGCCGCTCAAGGAGATGGTCGCGGGCATCGCGATGGGCCTGATCGGCGAGGGTGACACGTACGTCACGCTGACCGACATCCTCGGCGCCGAGGACGCCATGGGCGACATGGACTTCAAGGTCGCCGGCACCAAGGACGTCATCACCGCCCTGCAGCTCGACACCAAGCTCGACGGCATCCCCGCGAGCGTGCTCGCGGGCGCCCTCAAGCAGGCCAAGGGCGCGCGCCTGGCGATCCTCGACGTGATGCAGGAGGCGATCGACTCCCCGGCGGAGATGAACCCGACCGCGCCGCGCATCATCACCATCAAGGTCCCGGTCGACAAGATCGGCGAGGTCATCGGCCCCAAGGGCAAGATGATCAACCAGATCCAGGACGACACGGGCGCCGAGATCACCATCGAGGACGACGGCACGATCTACATCGGCGCCACCGACGGCCCGTCGGCCGAGGCGGCCCGTTCGGCGATCAACGCCATCGCCAACCCGCACATGCCGGAGGTCGGTGAGCGCTACATCGGCACGGTCGTCAAGATCGCGGCCTTCGGCGCGTTCATCTCGCTCCTGCCCGGCAAGGACGGCCTGCTGCACGTCTCCCAGATCCGCAAGCTGCACGGCGGCAAGCGCATCGAGAACGTCGAGGACGTCATGAGCGTCGGCGAGAAGATCCAGGTCGAGATCGCCGAGATCGACGCCCGGGGCAAGCTCTCGCTGGTGCCCGTCGAGGTCATCGAGAAGGAGGCCGCCGAGAAGGAGGCGAAGGCCGCCGCGGCCCCCGCCGAAGGTGGCGAGGGCGCCGAGGCCCCGCAGGCCGAGGAGGCCGCCGCGGCGCCCGCCGAGGACAAGCCGGAGCGGCCCCGCCGCACCCGCACCCGCGTGCGCACGCGCGGCAGCGCCGACGGGGACGACCGAAACTCGTGATCACGACCACGCTGCACCCCGGCCGGGACGGAGCCGGGGTGGTCAGGCGCACCGTCCTCCCAGGTGGGCTGCGCGTGGTGACCGAGACCATGCCGACCGTGCGTAGCGTCGCGGTCGGCATGTGGGTCGGCATCGGCTCGCGTGACGAGGCTCCCGAGCACATGGGGGCCACCCACTTCCTCGAACACCTGCTGTTCAAGGGCACCCCGACGCGCGACGCCATGGAGATCTCAGCCTCCATCGAGGGCATCGGCGGTGAGATCAACGCCTTCACCGCCAAGGAGTACACGTGCTACTACGCACGCGTGCTCGACGAGGACCTGCCGATCGCGGTCGACGTGCTGGCCGACGTGGTGACCAGCTCGCTGGTGACCGAGGAGGACGTCGAGTCCGAGCGCGGCGTGATCCTCGAAGAGATCGCCATGCACGACGACGACCCTTCTGACGTGGTGCACGAGCAGTTCGCCGCGGCGCTCTACGGCGACTCGGCCATCGGCCGGCCCATCCTCGGCACGGTCGAGTCGATCAACGCCCTCGGGCGCGAGCGGATCGCCGAGTACTACCACCGCTACTACCGGCCCCGCCGCACGGTCGTGTCCGTGGCGGGCAACATCCGGCACGAAGAGGTCGTCGAGCTGGTCACCAGGGCGTACGAGCGGGCGGGCGCGCTGGGCGGCCCGGCCGAGTTCGCGCCCCCGCGCACCAGCGGTCCCGGGGCCGAGCTGCGTTCCGGCGTGCGGGTGCTCGACCGGCCGACCGAGCAGGCCAACCTGGTGCTCGGCACCACCGGCCTGTCCCGTACGGACGACCGCAGGTTCGCGCTGGGCGTGCTCAACGCGGCGCTGGGCGGCGGCATGTCGTCCCGGCTCTTCCAGGAGATCAGGGAGAAGCGCGGCCTGGCCTACTCCGCCTACAGCTACACCTCGGCCTACGCCGACACCGGCCAGTTCGGGATCTACGTGGGCTGCCTGCCGTCGAAGATCGACGACGTGCTCAAGATCTGCCGGGACGAGGTGTCCAGGCTGGTGGCCGAGGGCCTGAGCGCCGACGAGATCATGCGCGGCAAGGGCCAGATGCGCGGCGGGCTCGTGCTCGGCCTGGAGGACACCGGCTCGCGCATGTCGCGCATCGGCAAGAACGAGCTCGTCTACGACGAGCTGATGTCGGTCGACGAGGTGCTGGCACGCATCGAGGCGGTCACTCCCGACGAGATCGACGAGGTGGCGCGGGACGTGCTCAAGCGGCCGCTCACGCTCGCCGTGATCGGCCCGTACGGCGACAAGGACTTCACCGAAGCCGTCCGCCCCTAAGGACAAACCCGTCACATGGGTCCTGATCGGCCACGACAGTGGGCCGGCGGTCCCATGGGCGGGTTTTCCCGCTGGTATAGGGTTGGCCTGTGATCAGGGTAGGTGTGCTGGGCGCCCGCGGGCGCGTCGGCGTCGAAGTGTGCAAGGCGGTCGAGGCGGCCTCCGACCTGGAGCTGGTGGCCGCGATCGACAAGGACGACTCCATCGAGGGGCTCCAAGGCGCCGAGGTGGTGGTCGACTTCACCCATCCCGACGTCGTCATGGGCAACCTCGAATGGGCGATCCGGCACGGCATCCACCCGGTGGTGGGCACGACCGGGTTCGACGAGGGGCGGCTGGAGACCGTGCGCGGCTGGCTGGCCGAGTCGCCGGGCACCCACTGCCTGATCGCGCCCAACTTCGGCATCGCGGCCGTGCTCATGATGCACTTCGCGCAGCAGGCCGCCCGCTACTTCGAGTCGGTCGAGATCGTCGAGCTGCACCACCCCAACAAGGCCGACGCGCCGTCCGGCACCGCCCGCCGCACGGCGGAGCTGGTCTCCGAGGCGCGCGCCAAGGCGGGGGTCGGCCAGATGCCCGACGCCACGAGCACCGCGCTCGACGGCGCCCGCGGGGCCGACGTCGGAGGCGTCCACGTGCACGCCGTGCGGCTGTCCGGCCTCATCGCGCACCAGGAGGTGCTGCTGGGCGGTGAGGGCGAGATCCTCACGATCCGGCACGACACGATGACCAGGGCGTCGTTCACGCCGGGCGTGCTGCTCGGGGTGCGCCGCGTACGCGAGCTCCCAGGCCTCACCGTGGGCCTCGAGCCGCTCCTCGACCTCTGACCTTCCTGACCTCGGTAGGGGAGCTCGATAGGGCCGCACACGACGTGCCCACAACCGTACGGTCGTGGGCACGTCGTGAGGAGAGGGCCCCGGCTCCGCACAGCCGGGCCTTACGATCATCAACATTAAAATATGAGCGGCGGGATCCGGCTCCACCATGAGATCGTGTCGGCATGGTGAGATGGGCCGAGGCAGGTGAGCTCTCCGGGCTGACCGCGATCGAGCTGGCGGCGGACAAGCTTTTCGAGCAGGTGGACATCGTCTTCCCGCCCGGCACCACCATGATCGAAGAGGTGGACGACCCCCTCACGGTCCTGGTCGAGGGGACGCCTCCCAGGGGGTTCGCGCTGATCGGCTGGGTGGACGGCAACCTGCACCTCGATCAGCTGGCGGTGCATCCCGGCCACATGCGCCAGGGCATCGGCGGGCGGCTGGTCGCGGCGGTGCTCGACCACGCGCGCGCCGCCGGGGCGCCGGCCGTGACGCTGACGACCTATCGCGACGTGCCCTGGAACGCGCCGTGGTACACGCGGCACGGCTTCTCGGTGATGCCCGCGGAGGAGTGGGGCCCGCAGCTGCGCGCGCTGGTGGAGCACGAGCGGGAGCTGGGCATCGAGATCGCGCCCCGCGTGGTGATGCGCCACTAGAGCGAGAGGTCACAGGCGCCATGCTCGGGGGCGCCGTGGTCAGGGCGGTAGCGCTGCCGCCCGCGGGCCCACTGCGGCGAAGGGAGTCTGCGGGTGCGCGACCCCCGGCTCGACGCCCAGAGCCTCGCGCCGGCTTGACTTCCGTTCGCCCTTATCGAATGGCGGTCGAGGCGAGGTAGGCGTCCACCTCGGCCAGATAGGCGTCCTTGAGGTGGCGGGGGAGCCAGGTGATCTCGAAGGCGTTCCGTTCGAGCTGGGCCAGCTCCTCGCGGGTGAGCTGGAGCGCGCCCTGCAGCGCCTCGAGGTTTTCGGCCACGTAACCCGAGAAATAGGCGGGATCGTCGGAGTTGACCGTCACGCGCACGCCCAGGTCCATCAGCTTGCGGATGCCCTCGGCCTTCATCGAGTCGGTGACGTAGCCGTTGGAGATCGGGCAGCAGGTCAGCCCCATGCCCCGCTCCAGGACGACCTCCACGAGCCGCTGGTCCTCCAGGATGTTGACGCCGTGGTCGATGCGGTTGACGCCGATGTCCTCGACGGCCTGGCGGATGTGCTCGATCGAGTTTTCCTGGTCGACGTCGCAGTGCATGGTCAGGAGGTAGCCCTCCTGCCTGGCGCGCTCGTAGACCGCCGCGAACTTGGCCGGCGGGTTGCCCCTCTCGTCGGAGTCGAGCCCCACGCCCGCGATCCACTCCTTGTACGGCAGCGACTCCAGCAGCGTCGCCATCGCGTATTCGGCCTGGAAGTCACGCAGGAAGCACATGATGAGCTGCGCCCGCACCCCGAGCTGCGTCTCCGCGTCCATCAGCGCCCGCCGCAGCCCGCGGATCACCACGTCGAACGGCACACCCCGCGAGGTGTGGGCCTGCGGATCGAAGAAGATCTCGGCGTAGCGGACGTTCTGCTCGGCGGCCTTGCGCAGGTAGGCCATGGCCAGGTCGTAGAAGTCGGGCTCGGTGCGCAGGACCTGCATGCCCTCGTAGTAGACCTTGAGGAAGGACGACAGGCTGTCGAAGGCGTAGGCGGCCCGCATCTCCTCGACGGAGGAGTACGGCAGCTCCAGACCGTTGCGCCCGGCCAGCTCGAACTTGAGCTCGGGCTCCAGCGTGCCCTCGATGTGCAGATGCAACTCGCACTTGGGCAGCCCCGCGATGAAGTCCTTCACACGCCCAAGCTTAGAAGACGATCGCCAGCCCCACGGCGAACAGGAGCCCGTAGGCCATCTGCAGCTTGCCCGTCTGCTGCAGCACCGCGATCAGCGCGGGGCCCACGGCCTTGCCCAGCACGGTCCTGATCGGGGTGATCGCCAGCGGCGCGGCCAGCAGCACGAGCGCGGCCCACGGCGTCACCGGGACCATCGCCAGCGCCACCACGAACGGCAGCACCTGGCAGGCCACATAGAGCGCGCGGGTGCGCTCGGCCCCCAGCACCACGGCCAGCGTGCGCTTGCCGGTCTGGCCGTCCGTCCCGACGTCGCGCAGGTTGTTGACCACGAGCATCGAGCACGAGAGCAGACCCACCGGGATCGAGGCGAAGAACGCCGGCCAGCTCAGCGACTCCGTCTGCACATATGCCGTGCCCACCACGGGGACGATCCCGAAGAACACGAACACGGCTATCTCGCCCAGCCCGCGGTAGCCGTACGGGCGCTTGCCGCCGGTGTAGAACCAGGCGGCGGCGATGCACGCCGCTCCCACCAGCAGGATCCACCACGCCGCCGTGACGACCACCAGGACCAGCCCCAGCACCGCCGCGACCGCGAAGCAGCCCAGCGCGGCGACCAGCACGTCACGGGGGCTCGCCGCCCGCGAGCCGACCAGCCGCATCGGGCCGACCCGCTGGTCGTCGGTGCCGCGGACACCGTCGCTGTAGTCGTTGGCGTAGTTGACGCCGATCTGCAGCGACAGCGCCACGAACAGCGCCAGGACCGCCCGCCACCACACGAAGCCGCCCTCGCCGATCGCCACGCCCGTGCCCACCATGACGGGCACGACGGCGTTCGGGAGAGTGCGCGGACGGGCGCCCGCGATCCACTGGGCAGGGGTTGCCATGTCTGTCGTTCGTCCTCTAGCTGATGTCCGTCGTGAGCCTGATCATCCGGATCGGGCGGCCCATGTCGAGCACGCGTTCGGCCATGTCCTCGCCCCAGCCGGCCGACTCCAGGAAGCCCAGCACCGCGTAGTTGTCGGCGAACACCCAGGTGACGATCTGCCGGAAGCCGTCCTCACGCAGGTAGTCGACGGTCGCGTTGAGCAGCCGGCTGCCGTGGCCCCGGCGTACGAAATCGGGGTCGACCAGCAGCGTCAGCATCTCGGCCACCACAGTGGGGTCGAGGTCGGGGTCCTCCGCGGGAGCGTGGGAGGCCAGCCCGACCACGCGCTCGCCACCGCGCGGGGTGCTCAGCGCGGCGCTGCCGCCCGCGCCCAGGGCGGGGAAGCCCTCGGTGTCGAGGATGGTCTCCACCGCCACCAGCACCCGGTGCCTTGGGGTGGGCGGGGCCACGATCGCCTCGTCCCACTGGCGCAGCCACATCTTCTCGGCCGCCGCGCCTGTCATCTGCTCGAGTGGGCCCTCGGGGAGGAAATCCCGATAGCCATAGCGCCAGGCGCGGATCTGAGTATTCGCAACCTGGAGCACATCCTCGCGCCGGGCCGCCCGGACGCCTACGTCTGCCATCTCGGCCCGCTCCTTCGCCTGCCGTCCATGCCACAAGGCACGAGTTACACCGTATCGGTGTTTGACCCTTGGAGACGACGCGAACCCCTCTTCGCCGCCGATCTCGCCCAGAGCTTCCTCAGCCGGTTGTTGTCACCTCTGCCAACGCCCGGGCGAGTCGCCGGACCCCCTCGTGCAACTCGGCCAGATGGGCGGCGGCGATGTGCGTGACCCGGATCCTGGGTCCCGGCGGCTCGGACGGGTAGTAGAGCCTGCCGGGACTCACCAGCGCGCCGTTCCGCCTGGCGGCCTCGACCAGCGCGTTCTCGTCGACCTCGGCGGGCAGGCGCACCCACAGGTGCATCCCGCCGATGGGCAGCAGATGCACCTCCGCCCGCGGCATGTGGGTGGCGAGCGCGGCCGCGAGGGCGTCGCGCCTGGTCCTGATCTCGCTGTGTACGGCCGCCAGATGCCGCGGCCAGGCCGGCGACCCCACGAACTCCAGCGCCGTCTCCTGCAGCGGCCTGGCCACGAAGAACGACTCCACGAGCTGGCTCGCCCGCAGCCGGTGCGCGGCGGGCCCCCTGGCGATCACGGCTGCCACCCGCAGGCTCGGCGACAGGACCTTCGTCAGCGATCTCACGTGGACGACGGTGCCGTGCTGGTCCATGGAGGCCAGCGAAGCGGGCGCCTGCTCGGTCAGGTATCGCGCGAAGTCGTCCTCGACCACGAACGCCCCCGCCGCCCTGGCCACCTGCAACACCTGCTCCCTGCGCTCCACCGGCAGGGTGGCCCCCGTCGGGTTCTGCAGGGTGGGCTGGCAGAAGAAGACCCTTGCCCCCGTGACAGCGAACGCCTCGGCCAGCAGCTCAGGACGTACACCGTCCCGGTCGACGGGCACGGCCGTGGGCCGCAGCCCGGCCGCCCTGGCCGCCGCGAGCGCGCCCGGGTAGCTGGGCGTCTCGACCAGCACCGGCGTGCCCGGAGCCGCCAGCGCCCGAAACGCATGGGTGAGCGCCGCCTGCCCCCCGCTCACGATCAGCGCGTCGGCCGCGGTCAGGTCGCCCCCGGTCTGCCTCGCGAACCACCCGCGCAGCTCCTGAAGTCCCGCCAGGGGCGGCATGGCCCACGCGTCCGGCCTGCGCACCGCTCGCGCCGCCGCGGCCGCCAGCTGCTTGTCCGGTCGCAGGCCCGCCGGCAGATACCCGCCGGTGAGGGGCACCACGCCTTCGGCCGCGGCCCCCAGCAGCGTCGCCACGGGCTCCTCGTCGACCACCCGGTCTCCGAGCGCCACGGTCTGCCACGAGAGATCGACGGCCTCCTGCGCGGCGGTCACCTGCGGGGTCACGAACACCCCGCTGCCGGGCCGCGCGACCACCCTGCCCTCGGCGGCCAGCTGTCCGATGGCCCTGGACACGGTGACGGGGGAGACGTTGTGCCGCCGCATGATCTCCCGGCTGGACGGGAGTCGCGCCCCGGGTCCCACCCGGCCGGCCTCTTCGCGCAGTATCGCGGCGATCTGGGCGATACTGCTATCGTTGTCCATGAAGAGACAGAATAGCGCTACTGCTCCTGGTGGAGTAGCACTCCCTCCGGTTCTGGACCGCGCCGCGCAGGGCACCTCTCTGGCCTTCCTGGGCGTTCTGGCCTTCTCCGGCTCCTTCCCCGCCACCGTGTACGCCATGGAGGGCTTCCATCCGTGGCTGGTGGCGATCGGCCGAGCAGGCATAGCCGGATTTATCGCGCTGGCCTGCCTGAAATTTTCAAAAATCCCCATAATTCCGCATAAGCGTGATTGGCCGTCGTACGCCCTCATCTCGCTGGGCGTGGTCTTCGGCTTCCCCGTTTTCAGCGGCCTGGCCCTCGCCCTCGGAGCCAGCACGTCGCACGCCGCCGTCGTGATAGCCCTCCTCCCGGCCGCCACCGCCGCCTGCGCCGTCCTCAGGGCGGGCGAACGCCCCCGCCCGCTCTTCTGGGCCGCCTGCGCGGCGGGCGCCCTGGCCATCACGGCCTTCACTCTTACCCAGAACCAGGGCACGCCCACCTGGCCAGACCTGCTCCTGGTGGGCGCGCTGCTGTCGGCCGCGATCGGCTACACGGAGGGCGGCCGGCTGTCGAGGCGGACCCCAGGCTGGCAGGTCATCTCCCATACCCTCGTCCTCTCCCTGCCTCTCACCGTCCCAGCGACCGTCGCGCTGGCCCTCCTCACCCCCGTCACCCCGACCCCCAACGCGATAGCGGGCTTCGCGTACGTGTCGCTGATCTCGATGTTCCTCGGCTTCATCCCCTGGTACGCGGGCCTGGCGAGGGGCGGCATCGCCAGGGCCGGGCAGACCCAGCTCACCCAGCCTCTCCTCACCCTGGTCTGGGCCTGGTTCCTGATGGGGGAGCGGTTCGGCCCGGCCACGGTGGCCGCCGCGCTGGCCGTGCTCGTGTGCGTGGCCATCACTCAGCGTGCCCGTACTTGAAAGGCGTGACGCCGCCCCGCAGGATGGGAGAGGAGGTGTCACAACAATGGCGGACCTCACGATCCCAGAGGGCGGCTTCTGGCCCGCGCCGGAGATCCCGCAGCCCAACATCTATCCCATGGAATGGCGGGTGGAGACCGAGAAACTCGCCGCGATCTACGAGAAGTCCAAGCGGGTGGTCTGGAATCCGGCCGACCTGCCCTGGGACGGCCTGGACCCGGACGACTTCACCCGGGAGCAGCGGCTGGGAATCATGTACTGGTTCGCGGTCCTGGCGAACTTCGACGCGTCGGGGCCGGCGGTGTTCGCCCGCGCCACGATCCAGGCCTTCGAAAAGCACGAAGAGGACCCGGTCAGGAAGTGCTTCTTCTCGATCACCCGTGACGAGATGAACCACGAGGAATGCTGTCAGCGCACCATCGCCAGACTGTGGCCCGGCGGCCCGCTCGACTGGACCCCGTCGGACGACCTCGAAAGGGCCGCCCACAACAACATCGGCTGGCTCTACCACAACGGCGGTCGTTACTGGAACGGCTACACCTCCGCCGTCGGCAAATATTCGCTCCCGGTTCTGTTCACCAGTTTCATGATGGGGGAAATGGCCGCCTCGACGCTGTTCAGGGGAATGTCGTCGGGCACGCGGCATCCGGTCTTCAGCGAGATGTTCCAGCGAATAGGCAGGGACGAGTCCCGCCATCTCCAAATCTGCATGACCATTCTGGAGAACGAATGGCCGGGGCTCACCGACGAGACCCGCACCCTCATCACCCGCCAGCTCAGAGCGGGCTTCGTGTTCCTCAGCATGATTCTCTGGGAGCCGCCCGGAGGTTTCTGGGAGCTGCCGCCGTACTTCCTGCCCAACCACCGCGTTCTCATGGACCACGCCAGGCAGGCGGGCCTGGGCGTGCTGTCGTACGAGGAACAGGCGGAGAACTGGCGCGTGGCCATGGCCAGGATCCGCGCGATCGTGGAACGCTGGGGCATCGCCTTCCCCGCCATTCCCGAGCTGGACCTGGAAGGCGTGGAGGTGGCCTTCATCGATCCGGAGGACATCATCCCGGTCTTCTAAGATGCGCTCCATGTGGCCACGCATCGACGGACTCAGAGTGCTGGAGTTGGGCACGCCCGGCGCGCTCCGCACCAGGCTGACCGACCTGACCCTGGCGGGCGAGAAAACGGCCACGGCCGGCCTGCTGCCTCTCGACTACCACGCCGAGGGCGAGGAGGTGGAGCACGTCGGCGAGCGCCTGGTGCTCGTGGGCGACTCGGGCGAGCGAGTGGCCGAGATAGAGATAACGCGGGTGGAGCTGAGCCCGTTCGCGGCAGTCACCTGGGAGTTCGCCCAGGCTGAAGGCGAGGGCTTCCGCTCGGTGGAGCACTGGCGCGAGGCTCACCGCCGCTACTGGAAGGGCGAGGGGTACGAGGTGGACGACTCGAGCACGGTGGTGTGCCTGTGGTTTCGCGTCGTGGATCAGGAAGTGGGCCGGCGCTCCTCGGGCGATACGTAACTGCCGCGGTGCGGGATGGTGAACACCCATCCCTGCTCCCGCAGCAGCGCCATGGCACGCCGTACGGTCTCGCGCGCGGCGCCGTACTGGCGCACCAGCGCCACCTCGCGCGGCAGCGGGCGGTGCGCGGCCAGCTCGCCTGCCTTGATGCGGTTCGCGATCTCCTCGGCGATCTGCCGGTAGAGCGGAACCTGCTCGACGCCTTCGCCGGGGCAGCTGACGAACGTGCCCTCGCCCTGGCGGGTGTGGACCAGCCCCTGATTGCGCAGCACCCGGATCGCCCGGCGCGCCGTGGTCCGGGCCACCCGGAACTCCCGCTGGATCCCCGCCTCGCTGATCAAGAGATCGCCCGGGGAAAGCTCGCTGGTTATGCGTGACTTGAGGACTTCGCTGATCTGAAGATAGAGGTACGTGTCACCCGAGCGATCCAGCACGTCTCAATGATATACAAGCAGCCCGAGACAGAAGGGCGATTAAGAATCCCTATTCCTGGGCCACTTTTCCGGCTCATTCACAAAAGTGCCCCTATAAGGGACGGTGAACACCCATCCCTGCTCCCTGAGATGCGCGACCGCCTGCCGCACCGTCACCTTGGCGACGCCGTATTGCCGCATCATCACTTTCTCACCGGGGATAGCACGGTTCGGCGAGATCTCGCCACTGATGATACGCAGGGAGACCTCCGTGGAGATCTGCTGATACAACGGCACCTTTCTCGGTGACCGCGGCGTCCCCGGTCGGCCGACGAACGTGCCCTCACCCTGAATGGTGTGCGCCAGCCCCTGCTCCCGCAGTTCGCGAGCCACCCGCCGGGCCGTGGTGCGTGCGATGTCGTAATCCTTCTCGAGCGTCGCCTCGCTGGGCACCGGGTCGCCGGCTTTGAGTTCACCCCGCTCGATCTGATCGCGCACGAGGTCAGCGACCTGCTTGTAGATAGGCACGGGCCCTTCGCGATCTAACACGGTACGGATCGTAGACGAAACCGTACAGACCTGCACAAGGAAAACGTCTAGTGGAAGGGTGGATACGTGCTCCAAACATATGGACCCGGCATGACGCGAGAACCGAGGGCTATCCGGGAGTCACATCGGCGTACCGTCCGTAGTGGCGCCCAGCGCCACGTTGTCATCCGGCGACCCGGACCGCCTTGCGCCTCGCCCGGCCACCCCCGATGCGTTGGCAGAGGGAACCCGCTGGCTAGCTGGGCAACTGCGGTGAAGCTCCTTTCGTCGTCCGCCGTCGCATAAGCCCGTCCCCGCATCGCTCGCTGGACCCGGCCGCAATCGCGACCCACCTCCTTTCGCCCACAACTCACCCACGAGACCTACCTCGCCCAGTGAGACTCCGCACTGGGGCGCAAGGGTCATTTGGGTACATGCGGCACGGTGGGGGCTATCGAGAGCTCTCGTGCGTAGGCCACTTTCCTGGCTCATTCACATAAGTCCCTCTGTAAGGGACGGTGAACACCCAGCCCTGCTCCCTGAGATGAGCAATGGCCTTCCGGACCGTGACCTTGGCAACCCCATGCCGCAGCATCAAGGTCGTATCGCTCGATATCGAGCAGTTCGGCCGGAGCTTGCCGCGCCTGATTTGCGCGGCGATCTCATGAGCGATGTCCAGATAGAGGGCCCTCTTCGGCCTTATCCGAGGAATGCCGATAAGTCCGACAAAAGTGCCTTCGCCTTGAACGGTGTGGACGAGGCGACGCTCGCGCAGCTCCCGAACCACGTTACGTGCGGTCGATCGCGCGATGCCGAACCTCGCCTCCAACGCCGCCTCGCTCGGCACGGCCTCGCCGGCCCGCAACCTCCCGGAGACGATCTGCTCCTGGATCGCGTCGGCAATCTGTACGTAGATCGGGACCGGCCCGCCGCGGTCGAGCATGCCCACAGCGTAGACGTCTGGATACAAGCAGGCGAGCACAGTCAGGCCTGAGGCCACGACTCCTTCGGCGACACGTAACTGCCGCGCTGCGCGACCGTGTAGATCCACCCTTGCTCCCGCAGGAGCGCCATGGCGCGCCGCACTGTCTCCCGGGCCACGTCGTACTGCTCCACCAGCGCTGACTCGCCCGGTATGGGGCGCCGCGGCAAGAAATGTCCCTCCTTGATCTGCTCGGCGATATCCGTCGCGATCTGTTGGTAGAGAGGGACTTTCCGCTGCTTACGAGGCGCTTCATCTGGTCCGCCGACAAAAGTCCCTTCGCCCTGAACGGTGTAGATGAGCCCTTCTTCGCGAAGTACGTGCACCGCCCGCCTGGCAGTGGTCCTGGCGACGCCGAACTCCTGCTGAATGTCCGCCTCGCTCGGCACCGGGTGTCCGGACGCGAGACCGGAGACTCGGTGCCGAAGGATCTCGGCGATCTGGAGGTAGATGTGGGTGTCCCCGTCATAGTCGAGCACGCCTGCAACTTAGACCAACAGGTGCAAGCCCTCCCATATCGTTCTGTCTATTTAGACAGAGCATCACTCCCCGCTAGACAAGAGGAGACGACCAGACGTATGGTTCCACCGTGCCCAAGCCTCTCGACTGGCCCTGCTGTGAGATTGCGGTTCACGTTGCGGACCCACAGCCCGGCCACGCGGTCATCAGATGGGATCCCGCGTGGCCGCACCCCGCACGTGTGCGGGTCCGGGACTACACGTGCGCTTGTAGGCCGACGTTCTACGAGCTGTGCCAGAGCGGCGGCCAGTACTTCATCCGCAGGACCCGTCGCAGTCGTCAGAAGGTGATGATCGACGAAAGTATCTGGACCAGTTACGCAACGGTTCTGGCTACTTGGAAGAGCTTGCTGGACGGGACGGCTCGTTGATCGCAGCCCTTTGAGGGCTTGCAGATGACGAGCACGGCGCCGGGTGGTGATGGCGTAGACGTACAGGAGAGTTGGTGGGCGAGGTGGAGGATCACGTTTACACCGTGTCATCGACGTCAAAGGCCACGCTCACAACCACCGACCGGGCCATCCGCCAGAGATCCACCGCCGTACGGGATGCCCTACGGACAGGGCTCTCATGGGTGTGACTCTGTGGTCCTGCTCGGGGAGCCTTCGAGCAGATGTGGCTGCGCGGCTCCAGCAGCGGCGTCGTGAGGTATGTCATCCACCCGCTGATCGCCGCCAAGGAGGCGGTGGCCATCGCGGCCGGCCCGATCCTCGTCAACCTCCGCCCGGACCTCACCTTGCCAGGGGCGTGGAGCGAAGGGGATGGACAGGTGTCCGGTTCGCGCTATTGGCCGCCGAGCGCGCGAACCGGACACCCTAGGTGATGGCACACGCAGGTACCATCGGGGGCGCACCTTGCGATCACAGGCGACGCGCCTGCCCGAACGCCCGCCGAAGAGCGCCCGGGCTTCGCCTGGGATCGGTGCGAGTGACAGGCATGGCCCCGAGCCCTCCGGAGGCAAGGGACCATGCCACGGCGAGTAATGGCCGGCTGACGTCCGTAACGGCCTACCCGCGGTATTAGATTCTCATGGCCGTCACTTGGAAAACCGCAGTTCGGCGCTATACACAGGATGATTCCCTTTGGTGTTCGGTGGGTTCATGGTCCCTAGAGGAATCGATTTATGTAGGGATTCGCCGCCAGGCGGCGTCCGTGATGATCAGGTGGTCGAGGAGCCGTAGCCCCACCGTCTCGGCGGCTTGGACGAGCTGGGCCGTGGCCTCGAGGTCGGACGCGCTCGGGTCGAGGGAGCCGGCCGGGTGGTTGTGGGCCAGGCCGAACATGGCCCCGCTCGCGGTGAGCACCTCCGTGATCACCTCCCGGATCGGCACCACCGTGTGGTCGGAGGCGCCTTCGGTCAGGATCGAATGCTTCAGCACCCTGCCACGCGTGTCGCACACCACCAGGACGAGCCGCTCCTGCTTGCGGCCGCGGAGCAGCGGGGCGCAGTGGTTGGCGAGGTCAGAGGTGCTGGTGATCCGTTGGCGCTCCGGCCACGCATCCGCACGGCGTACGAGATGGAAGGCCGCGGCGATCCGCGCGGCCTTGGCGGGGCCCACGCCGGGCACGGCGAGTAACCGATGCGGGTCCGAACGGCGGAGGCCATCGAGATCTCCGCAGTGCTTGATCACCTGGCTCGCCAGGTCCAGGGCACTCGACCCGCGAAATCCCGAGCCGAGCAGCACGGCCAGCAGCTCGCGGTCCGCCAGGGCGGCGGCGCCGCTGGACATGAGCCGTTCGCGTGGCCGGTCGCTCTTGGACAGGTCTTTGACTCGCATCGGCAACCTCCGCGACCGTTGTATCAGCGCGCACCGACAATCTCTGACCTGCACTTTTGCCGGGAATCCCAGCGTTCGTCGCCGAATGGGGGAGGTGCGTCAGCCCGGCGTGCGGTGTGCCTCGATGATCAAGGCGGAGGCGAGCCGCCCCGTCTGCGTGGTCATCTCGTACGGTGACATCGGCCGCCCGTCCTCCACACGCCACGTGATCCTGCACGAACGTCGCGCCGGTCCTGTGCGAACATCGCGCCGGTCAGCGTCCTGTAGGAACGTCGCGCCCGTCGGCATCCTGTACGAACGTCGCGGGGTGAGGACCCCGTGGCGTGGTGTGAGTCGGCGTCAGCATCCGGTGCGAACGTCGCGCCCGTCAGCGTCGCCACCAGGCCGTTCGACGTGGGGAGCGGGGCCAGGTGCTGGGCGACCATGTTCGAGAGCAAGGACCGCCTCTTTGCCGAGAACCATGGGCCGCCCTTTTGCCGAGCAATGCGCCGTACAAATCCTGATATTCGGCGACATGTTCTAATAATGCGGCCTAGTGCTCGATCGGGGGCCGCTCGTCGTCATCGCCCCTGCCAAGGATTCTGAGATCAGGGGAAGACACGCCCGACCGCGGACTGGATTGACCCGCTGGAGGGGTGCGCAGAGTCTCACTGCGCTGGTCAGGCCGATCCCGCGAGTAGGGAGTCGCGGCGCGCCCTTGAAACCGGGCCCACCGTAGAAAAGAGGCGATCGCCGCCATATCCGGCTGAGGGGCTCCGGGCGAGAAGGGGCTTCGCCCGGAGACGTCCGCGTCCGAGAGATCAGACGGGCATGCTGTACGTGACTCTGAACCGGTCGCCTGGAACGACGATGTCGCTTGTCTCGACGGGACGGTCACCGGCCCAGTGGGTGCGTTCGACGTGCAACACGTGGACGCCCGCCGCCAGATCGAGCGCGTCGCTCTCCGCGGGGCGCGGAACCCGCGTGTGCACGCTCTCGACGACTTCGGTGATCTTTATGCCGTGCGCGTACATCCTCGCGACCAGGCTCCGCCGCTCCTCCTCGGAGTGGGGCGTGAACTCCAGCGGCTCGTACGACGTGGCCAGTTGCAGCGGTCTGCCCTCGCCGCGAAAGATGTAGTGGGTTCTGGTCAGCGTGGTCGACTCGCTGAGGCGCAGGCGTCTGGCGATGTCGGGCCCTGCTTCGGTGGGTTCGCTGTGCCAGTCCCATGTCACCCGTCTGCCCTGTGACTGCAGGTCGGCCGCGAACGGGGCGGGGTGATCGAGAAAGCGCCATCGGTAGAGCGGGGTCAGGTCGGGGCGTTCCCTGACGTAATGGCCCGAGCCCACGCGGCCGATGATGAGGCCTTCGGCTGCGAGCACGCGCAGCGCGTGCCGGGCGGCGGTCTCTCCGACCTGATATTTACGGGTCAGCTGCGCACGTGACGGGATCGGCGCGCCGGGGGGAAGGGTGCCGTCGGTGATCTGCCGCCGAATGTCTTCGACGACACGCAGGTAGACCGGATCTGAGGTGGCCACTAGTCCATCCCTGGGGGTTCGTGTGAGGCGTTGCCCCATGTTGCCGTATTCGGCAGGTAACCGACCGTCATCGATGGTCGTTGGAGCCCCAACTTTGCGATGGCAGAAAATTATCGGAGAAACCCTGTAACGCCGGTGTAAGACGGTCCGATTCTCCGGTAGAGGTCGTCGATGTGTGTACCCCCGAGCACATATCGGCGACCTCTTCCAATTTGCGCACCTGGGGCTTCGGCGGTGCTCTGACCAGCGCGTGACCTCGCCGAACGCGGCTGCCGACCTGGTCCTTGGACGCATCCGCACCATCCGGCCGACGCCCCGCCAGTCGAGGCGCTGCGATGGGCGTAGACCTCAGAAGCACAGTGAGTGCCCTGCCCCTCGAACGGTCCTGACCGGTGAGACGCTTCCTCGCACGGTACCTCGTGAGGCGCACGATGGCCCGGGACTTCGAAGGGGCGGCGGGTGCGCTGTCGCTCGGGACGCGCAGCCGGTTGAGTCGCGTGGATCGGGCTTGAGGGCTGTGGCGGCTGTGGTGTCTGGTTGAGGGCGGCCTGGCTGGTGAGGCGATGGCTGGGCCGATGCTGGCTGGTCGGCTGCCGTGGAGACGCGCGATCAGCGGCTGTCGAGGCCGCTGGTGGGCACCGTGTCTGGTTGAGGCTGCGTGGCTAGTGAGGCGTGGCTGGGGCGATGCTGGGCGGGCTGCTTGGGTGAAACGCGATCAGTCGGCTGTCGAGGCCGCTGGTGGTCACGGTGCCTGTTGAGGCTGCGTGGCTGGTGAGGCGTGGCTGGGGCGATGCTGGGCGGGCTGTTGGTGAGACCTGATCAGTGGGCTGTCGAGGCCCGTGGTGGTCACGGTGTCTGGTTGAGGCGGCTTTGCTGGATAGCTGGTGGGTGGTGAGCAATCTGGTCGGCGAGCCGCCATGCAAGGCTCGTGGTCGGGGTGGGCTTTGCCGGCGCGATGGCTGTGTTGCCTGGTTGAGGCGGAATGGCTGCTGCGGCGCCTGGCCTGCGACGCTGCCTTGAGGGGGCTGATAGCGGCCTGGCCTTCGAAATGCGGTTGGATTCGGTTGCCGTTCGGGGCGTGCCTAGACACGTTGCCGTCGGAGGTGCATAGACACGTTGCCGTCCAAGTTGCGCATAGACGCGTTGCCGTCCGGGGCGTGCATAGACGCGTTGCCGTCCGGGGCGCACAGTAGGCGCCTCCCCGTTCGAGTCGTGTAGTGGGCTACAGCCTTGTTCGAGTTGTGTAGTGGGCTGCAGCCTTTCGCCGCGTGTGATGGGCACGCTGCCGTTCCAGGTGTGCGGCGGGTACGTTGCTGCTCCCGGCGTGCGAGGGGACGCACGATCGTCCGATATGCCGCCGCGCACCGCCGTCCACGTCAGCGCACGTGGCGGCCAACCGCCGAGCGCAAGTGGTCTTCTGATATCACTGCCGAGTGGCCGTACCTCACTGGGCCACTTTTCCCTAAGTTGGTGGCACCGACTCCGACAAATCACGCTCCCGGGCAGATCCCGCATGCCGCACCGATCCACAGCTGACCTGTGCTCCTGGGAGATGTCCAAGCAAGAGGGACCTTTATGATCGACATAGGCAAGCTCCTTCCATCCGATCGGGGTGTCTGGGAGGACTTGTTCCGCGCGTACATCGACTTCTATCGGCGGGTCGAACCGGACAAGATGTACGACCGCGCATGGCAGGAGTTCCAGGCGGACACCCGTCTGCACGCCTTCGGCGCGCGGCTGGACGGCAGGCTCGTCGGCATCACACACTTCTTCACCCACGCGAACACCTCGGCGCCCGACACAGACGTCTGCTACCTGCAGGACTTGTTCACCGCTTCAGACGCCCGCGGCAAAGGCGTGGCTCGCGCGTTGATCGAAGCCGTGACCGATTGGGCCCGGGAACGCGGCTGCTCCCGCGTGTACTGGAACACGCATGAGTCGAACGCGACAGCACGCAGCTTGTACGACAAGGTCGCTGAGAACCGAGGTTTCATCAGATACCAGATCGAACTGTCGCAGTAGGAGCTTCCCGCCGCGACCGTGGCATCGCAGCCGGCTCGCCCTTGGAAGTTGGGAAGCGTAACGGCTGCTACGTCCCTTTGGGCGTCCGTAAGGGTGGGAAGCCCGTCACGACTGCCGGCCTGCGGTCCCCCTCCGGACGAGGGCCGGGCCGGCCGGGATGCGCGCCAGGGCTCCGAAGCGGGCGGCCACTGGGACGGGACCGGGTGCTGCGGACGTAACGACCATCTGCGGTGGCCCGTCGCGGCCTGCGGCGGTGTGACGGCAGAATGCGGCACGCTGTGCGGCCTGATGGCTGTGCGGCCTGATGGCTGTGCGGCCTGACGGGCGCTTTGGGCGCGGAGGGCATGATCTGGCAGCCGGTACTGCTATCGGGCGCGGCAGTCCGATACCGCACGCTATGCGCGCCGACGGCGGTGACGGTGGTGGCAGGGGTAACGAGCGCGGCCATGGCGCTCACGGCGTGACGCAGTGGGCGGGGTACCGGCTGATCAAGGGGGACCGCTGGTAGAGGGGGTCCCGGCCGGCCTGTGGGTGGGGTACTGGCTGGTCATGGTGACCGGTGGTAGCCGGGTTCTGGTTGGTCGCCGGGTGACCGCCCGTAGTCGGGTTACCGGCTGATCAAGGGGGACCGCTGGTAGAGGGGGCCCCGGCTGGCCTGTGGATGGCCGGCGGTGGGGTACTGGCTGGTCATGGTGACCGGTGGTAGCCGGGGTTCTGGTTGGTCGCCTGGTGACCGCCCGTAGTCGGGGTACCAGCTGATCACGGGTGACCACTGGAAAACGTGGATGCTGATTGGTCACTCGGTGACGGCTGTCATTTCGTGACAGCTGCGGCCGAGGCCGGCGCTGCGCTCGCCCGTCGCCCTCGGGCTGGCAGACGGTGTACGCCCGGGTTACGAAGGCGGCGGCGGGTCAGGGCACCCGATGGTGAGGGTGGTAACCCCATGACGAAGTTGATCAGAGTGACGGAAACGTAACTCTGACGGCGGGACGGGGAGGATTTGGTAGTCCAAACGTATTTCGGCTGCGACGGTCAGACGTGGCGCTCTTTGTGACCTAACGAGTGCCTGGGATGCTACGGCCAGGTCTGGCACCACGCCAGGCCGCCATACGGGCGTGGTGGACAGGCATGGTGCCCTGCGCGGCTTGGCAGGTGCGGTCGTCGTGATCTGGCGATCAGTTGAGCGGGTTCCGGCGCTAGGTGAGATGGTTGTCGTCGTGAGGGAAGCCTCTGAGATGCCCGCGAAAGGGGGCAAAAAGCGGCTCCAGGCAGGCAAAGCGGGGTGGCGGCGTCCAATGGATTTGTGAATCCAGGTAGCGTTCGCACTATGGCATCGCCAACTGGAACCACAGACGCGCCCTTCGGCCGCATGCTGACCGCCATGGTCACGCCGTTCACTCCTGACGGCGAGGTCGATTATGTGGCCGTGCGACGTCTTGCCACCTACCTGGTGGACGAGCAGCGCAACGACGGCTTGATCGTCAATGGGACGACCGGTGAGTCGCCCACCACCTCGGACGAGGAGAAGCACCGCATCGTCAGCGCCGTTCTCGATGCGGTTGGCGATCGCGCGACTGTGGTAGCAGGGGCAGGCACAAACGACACCCGTCACAGTGTCGAGCTGGCGAAGCAGGCGGCACGTGCGGGCGCGCACGGTCTGCTGGTGGTGACGCCTTACTACAACAAGCCCCCTCAGGAGGGGCTGTATCAGCACTTCACCGCCGTCGCCGACGCGACTGACCTTCCGGTGATGCTGTACGACATTCCGGGACGCAGTGGCGTGCCGATCAAGACCGAGACTCTGCTTAGGCTGGCGCAGCACGAACGCATCGTGGCCGTCAAGGACGCCAAGGGCGATCTGTTTGCCGCCAGCCAGGTGATGAGCGCGACCGATCTCGCCTTCTACTCCGGTGACGATCTGCTCAACCTGGCCTGGCTCTCCCTGGGGGCGGCCGGGTTCGTCAGCGTCGTCGGGCATGTGGTGGGCGCCGAGTTGGCGCGCATGATCCACCTGCACAAGAACGGCGAGGTCGCCCAGGCGCTGGCCGTGCACAGTCAGGTGACCCCCGTGGTAGACGGGATCATGCTGCGCGCGGGTGGCGCGATCATGGCAAAGGCGGCACTGAGCATGGTGGGCGTACCGGTTGGGCCGGTACGGCTGCCGCTCGTGGACGCGACAGAGACGCAAATCGCCGAGCTGCGTGCTTGCCTGGTAGCCGGCGGGGTGAAGTTGACAGACGCATAGGAACGGGGAGGAACTGGGAGTTTTGAGAACACGATCTGACCGTGGGGGCCAGGCATGAGCCATCCGCATCCTGAGCTTGGTCCCCCGCCGGTGCTGCCTGACGGCGGCTTGCGCATTGTCGCACTCGGCGGGTTGGGGGAGATCGGCAGGAACATGGCCGTCTTCGAATACGAGGGCCGCCTGCTGATCGTCGACTGCGGGGTGCTTTTCCCCGAGCCCGATCAGCCGGGTGTCGACCTCATCCTGCCCGACTTCGAATACATCAGAGACCGGCTCGACGACGTCGAAGCCGTGGTGCTCACGCACGCCCACGAAGACCACATCGGGGCGGTGCCGTACCTGCTGCGCGAGCGGCGCGATATCCCGCTCATCGGATCGAAGCTCACGCTTGCCCTGATCGAGGCCAAGCTCACTGAGCACAGGATCCAGCCGACCAAGCTCCAGGTGGTCGAGGGCGAACGGCATGTCTTCGGGCCGTTCGACTGCGAGTTCCTCGCGGTCAACCACTCGATCCCCGACGCGCTGGCCGTCGCCATCAGGACGCCTGCGGGCATAGTCCTGCACACCGGCGACTTCCGTATGGACCAGTTGCCGAGCGACGGTCGTCTCACCGACCTGGGCGGCTTCGCCAGGCTTGGCACCGAGGGCGTCGACCTGCTGATGTCCGACTCGACCAACGCCGAAGTACCGGGGTTCGTCACCAGCGAGCGCGAGATCGGGCCGGTCATCGACGAGGTGATCCGCACCTCCGAACAGCGGGTCATCGTGGCCAGCTTCGCCTCGCACGTGCACCGCATTCAGCAGGTGATGGACGCCGCCGCCAAGCACGGCCGCAAGGTGGCCCTGGTCGGCCGTTCGATGGTGCGCAACATGGGCGTGGCCCGCGACCTTGGATATCTCAAGGTGCCGCCGGAGCTGATCGTCGACTCGCGCGACATCGAGGAGTGGCCGCCGAAGGACGTGGTGCTCATCTGCACCGGCTCTCAAGGCGAGCCCATGGCCGCGCTGTCCAGGATGGCCAACCGTGATCACCCGATCCGCATCGCCGAGGGCGACACCGTACTCCTGGCCTCGTCGCTGGTTCCGGGGAACGAGACCGCCGTCAACAAGGTGATCAACGGACTGAGCAGGTGGGGTGCCCGCGTCGTGCACAAGGGCAACGCCAAGGTGCACGTCTCCGGCCACGCGGCCGCCGGCGAGCTCCTGTACGTGCTCAACCTGACTCGCCCGTCGAACTTCATGCCCGTTCACGGTGAGTGGCGTCATCTGCGTGCGCACGCCAAGCTGGCCGCCCTCACGGGCGTGCCTGAGGACCACATCGTGATCGCCGAGGACGGCGTCGTGGTGGACCTGGTCGACGGCCGAGCGAAGATCGTCGGTGCGGTTCACGCCGGGTACGTCTACGTCGACGGCTCGTCGGTGGGCGAGATCACCGACACCTCGCTGAAGGACCGCAGGATCCTCGGCGATGAGGGGTTCATCTCGGTGGTCGTCGTGGTCGACTCCAACACGGGCAAGCTCACCGCCGGCCCCGAGATCCACGCGCGTGGTTCCGGCATCGACCCCGCCCAGTTCGAGGTGTTCATCCCGCAGATCGAGCGAGCTCTCGAGGAGAAGGCCGCAGACGGGGTGGTCGACATGCAGGAGATCCGGCGGGTGGTCCGCCGTACGGTGGGACGCTGGGTAAGCGACACCTACCGCCGCCGCCCCATGATCATCCCTGTAATCCTCGAGGTCTGAGCTTCCCCACGGTACGGCAGGCGCGTTCGTCTGCCGTACCCATGGGGGAGCAGCCGTGGGGTGGGTATCCGACCGCGTTGCGTGCTCCTTTGGGTGGTGTACGGAAGGAGCGGTCGTGGGAGGGTATCCGACCCCGTTGCGTGCTCCTTTGGGCGGTCTATGGAAGGAGCTGTCGCGGTTTGAACGACTGGTCCTTTTCGATTTGCCGGAAACGGTGAACCCATGGATCCTGCTGGCTGGCGCCTCCGCGTCTGGTGAACGGGCACGTTTGCTTGTCCTGGGGGTGCCACTACGACGGTGTTGCGGCGTCCCTGTGGGAGTCCGATGATGCGGCGGATGACGTGCCAGGTGCACGTGAGCCCAGGAAGTGGCCATCGGCCTGGTGCGGTGATGGAGGGGTCGTATCAAAGACTCCGAGTCGGACATCTCAGACGTCCCTCCGGCCTACCAGCCACATGGCCACTGCCAACGGGAACGCCGCGTATGCGACCAGCACCGCAGCAGCCGCTGATGGAGGCAGGAGAGAGCCGTATACCGACGTGGTGATGAGGTCGCCAGTGATCTCGCGGGGAAGTGCGCCGATCATCACCGACCCGAGGCGTTCACTCCATGGCTCCGGGATGTTGCCGATAATCATGGGGATCACGTAGACGAGGCCGGCCAAGGTGGCGATCGAGGCGGCCGTTGAGCGGAAGAGCGCGCCCAAGCCCAAGCCGAGCAGCGCGAACGTCGGCACCGTGAGGCTGATGGCGATGAGGAGCGGCAGCCGGTCCGTGAAAGGGTCGGCGTACGCGCCGGAGAAGCGGTCGCCTAGCACCCATCGGGTGACGAAGTAGGTGCCGAAGACCGTCACCAAGCCGATGATCAGGCCTATCGCGCCGACAATGGCGGATTTGGCGACGAGGACGGGCCAACGGCGGGGGACGATGGTCAAGCTCGTTCTGATCAAGCCGGTCACGTATTCGGAGGTGATGGCAAGCGTCCCCAGGATGCCCATGCACAGTTGGGGCACGATCACGATCACTTCCTCCAGGTCCGCGATCCGGGCGGCGGGTCGCCGGGCGGCGGGAGCGGTGTCGTACATATTGGCGGCCATCACGGCAAGCCCGAACCCCAAGAGGACCGTGCCGAGACTGAGGCCGAGAATCAGGTGCGTTGAGCGGAGGGAACGGACCTTCAGCCATTCCGAGGTAAGAACGTTCATGCTTCTGTCCGCTTCAAGCTGAGGATGCCCATGCGGGTACCCATGCTTCGGATGAGTGTGTTCATGTGGGGTGGGTCCGTTCGTAAGGAGCAGCTTCGCTGTCCGGGCTCCGGCGGCTACAGCGACTTCGCTGTTCGTGCTCCAGCGGGGGACTTCGCTGCCCCACTCCAGTGGGGAGTTCCTGCCGGCGCTTCTGTAGGGAGAGTGCGTCTGTGGCCGCTCGATCGTGGGTGGGATGCTCGTGTCACTCCTGGCGCCGGATGCTTCTGCGGGCATTTCGGCTCTCATGAAGACGGCTGCGTGGGGTGTTCGTTTCGAGGCTGAAGGCGCTCCACGAGAGGTTGTCGCGTTTGTGCGGTGGCGTCTGTGGGTGTCCCTCCTGGAGAGGGAGAGGAGGGGTCAGACGTCTCTCCGGTTGAGTCGGTGGTAGCCGATGGCGAGGGCGACAAGGGGGTAGGCGAGGAGAACGGCTAGTGCGGCCCAGGGAGGCAGGAGCCCGTCGCCCAAGCGAGAGGAGAGGCGCTGGCCGGCTATCTGAGGGACGAGGTTCGGTAGGAGGAGTGTGGCCATGCGGGTGTTCCAGGGTGGGGGTAGGTAGTTGATGACGCCTGGTAGCACGAACAGCAGTGCCACGATCGAGACGATTGCTCCCGCTGTTGAACGGATCGCGGTGCCGAGGCCGAGGCCTACCAATGCCAGCGCGGTCACCGACAAGCCGGCGGCGAGCAGCATCGGCAGGTCATCGATGATCGAGGTGGTGTTGAAGCCCAGCTCGTGACCGCTCGCTATCAAGCGGCTCGCCGAATAGGTGACCAGAAGGACGGCGTTGGCAGCTGTCAACGTGACCAGGCCGACGATGCCGGCCTTGGCCAGAAGTAATGTGCCGCGATTGGGGACGGCGATCAGACTGGTGCGAATCGTTCCCGTGGCGTACTCGGAGGTGATCGTGAGCACGCCCAGCACCGCCAGGCTGATCTGGACGAGCGGAAGAAAGCCCTGCTCAGGGGCCGCTGCCCGGAGCTCGCCCCGTTCGTCGGCCAGGCCGCTCGCGTAGAGGGTCCACGCCACGCCCAGGAGCACCGTGAGGGCCGCCGTCCCCAGCGCCTGGTAAGTGGAGGTCACTGACCGCAGCTTCAGCCATTCGGCAGAGAGGACCGCTTTCATCGGGACGCTCCGTACTGCACGCTGCCGGCGGTCAGGGCCATGTAGGCGTCTTCGAGTGAGGGATAGCGTGCTGTCAGCTCCGCCACGGTGGCCTCGGCGATCAGCTTGCCGCGGCCCACGATGATGATGCGCTCGGCAGTGAGGGCCATCTCACTCATCAGATGGCTGGAGAGCAGGATCGTGCGACCTTCGGCGGCCAGGGAACGCATGAGGTCGCGGATCCAGCGCACGCCATCTGGGTCCAGGCCGTTCACCGGCTCGTCGAACATCAACACGGTCGGATCGCCGAGCAGCGCCGAGGCTATGCCGAGCCGCTGTTTCATGCCGAGCGAGAACCCGCCCACCCGTTTTCGGGCCACGCCTGTCAGGCCGACCTGGTCGAGCACCTCGGCCACCCGCCTGGGGCCTATGTCATTGGTGCGGGCCAGAGACAGCAGGTGGTTGTAGGCGCTGCGGCCGCCGTGGACGGCGCCCGCGTCGAGGAGGGCACCCACCTCGTGCATCGGCTTGGCGATGGACGGGTATCGGCGGCCGTTGACCAGCGCTTGGCCGGAGGTCGGGGCGTCGAGGCCGAGGATCAGACGCATCGTAGTGGACTTGCCCGCGCCGTTCGGGCCGAGGAAGCCGGTCACGTGACCCGGCTCGACCTTGAACGACAGGTCGTCCACAGCGAGGGTGTCGCCGTAGTGCTTCGTGAGGTGCTGGAGTTCGATCACGCCGTAAAGAATGCGGGACGGCGGGTCGCCCGCGCGTCGGACCACGGTTCGAATCTCAAGGTCAGACCCTGGGTTGACGTGAGGAGGCCGGCGCAGCGGCTACCGTTCAACGCGTGGACGACACCCATCCCTTCTTCGCCAGGCGATTGAGCCGTGTCCAGCTGATCATGCTCGATCTGGCGGCGGGGATGTGCTTTGCCTTTGTTTCTTTCACAGTGGCGGTGAACGCCATCGCGCTGCCGCCCTGGATGAGAATCGCCATCCCTTGCTGGCTGGGGTTGCCGCTGGCTCTGCGAAGACTGTGGCCCCTGCCCGTCTTCTGCGTCACGCTTGTGATCGCCATCTTCGCCGCGCTGATCGACGCGGTGGGGTTCGCCTACCTCGCGCCCGCGTACGTGCTTTATATAGTCGCCCTCTCCGACAGGTTCGGGGCCGTGGTCCCGACGTCGGCCATCGGCGGGTTGAGCCTGGTCACCGTTCTCGGCCTGGCTGTAGCAGGTGCGCCGCGTGACACCGCTCCGGGATGGCTGTTGCATCTCGACCAGCCACTCATGGGGATCGCAGCGCTGGGTGGCGCTTGGACGGTCGGCCGGGCTGTGCGGGAGCGCAGACTCTACGCGGCCCGTGACGCTGAGCGGTTGGCGGAGCAGGCGGTGACGGAGGAGCGTTTACGGATTGCTCGCGAGTTGCACGATGTGGTCACGCACAGCGTGGGATTGATCGCGGTCAAGGCCGGAGTGGCCAATCACGTGATGGCGACCAGGCCGGACGAGGCGCATGACGCGCTACGCGTGATCGAGACGGCCAGTCGGAGCGCGCTGGTTGAGATGCGCTATTTACTCGGCGTGCTTCGATCTTCGTCCAAGCCCGACCTTGTTCCCGCACCTGGCCTGTCGGGGATCGAAGGGCTGGTGGCGCAGGCTCGGCTGGCGGGGGTCGAGGTCAGACTCGAGGTACGGATCGGGAACGGCGAAGGGGCGCCCGAGAGGCGAGGGCGGATGCCTGAGGGCGTGGGACTGTCGGTCTATCGCATCGTGCAGGAAGCGCTGACGAATGTCATCAAACATGCCGCGCGCGCTCGCTGCCGGGTGTCCGTGGTCGCCGATGGCAAGAAAGTGCGGATCGAGGTGGTGGACGACGGGGCCGGCAGTCGCACGCCGTCTGCTGCCGGCACCGGGCATGGTCTGATCGGGATGCGGGAGCGGGTCATGATGTACGGCGGGACGTTTGAAGCCGGGCGCCTTTCTGGGCGAGGGTTTCGTGTTTTCGCCGAACTGCCTTATGAGGAGGTCTCGTGATCCGGGTGGTTATCGCCGATGATCAGGCATTGCTCAGAGGAAGTTTTCGAGTGCTGGTGGACTCCGAGCCGGATCTGGCCGTTGTCGGAGAGGCGGCCACCGGGGTGGAGGCCGTTACCGTTGCTTTGGAGCAGCGGCCGGATGTCGTGCTTATGGACGTTCGAATGCCGGAAATGGATGGGATCGAGGCGGCTCGGCGCCTCCGGGATGTTTCGCGAGTGCTTGTCGTGACGATGTTCGACCTCGATTCTTACGTTTATGATGCACTGCGGGCCGGGGCTAGTGGATTCCTGCTGAAGGACACGCCGCCTGCGGATCTCCTCGCCGCTATCCGCGTGGTCGCGAGCGGGGAGGCCCTGCTGGCGCCTACGGTCACGCGCCGGTTGATTGAGGAGTTCACGCGTACACCTGTCCTGCCACGGGTGAAGGGGTTGGACGGGGTTACGGAGCGGGAGCGTGAGGTCCTGATGTTGATCGCGCGGGGCTTATCCAATGGGGAGATCGCGGAATACCTTCAGGTGAGCTTGGCTACGGTGAAGACTCATATCACCCGACTGCTGGCCAAACTGGAGGCCCGAGACCGGGCGCAGCTTGTTATTGCGGCGTATGAGAGCGGGCTCGTTTCCGCTGCAGGTTGAGTTTGCGCACACCGGCGCCGAGTTGCGTGGTTGATATTGGAGCTGTCAGTGATGCGGGTGATCTGATCTCCTCTCGGCGATGCTTACCGATTGTGTTGGGGGGCGGTTGGTGGTTGAGCGGGCGCTTGTGAGGCGTGGCTTGTCGATTGTGCTGGATGCGGTTGGTGGGTTGAGGCGCGTGCTCGTGAGGCAAGGCTTGTACATCGTGCCGGCGGGCCATTGGTGGATGAGTCGGCGCTCGTGAGGTGCTTGAAGAGGCCACGTTGCTGTCGCCGTTCCAGGTGTTGAAGACGGCGTCCGGGCGGGTCTGCATGACTTTGTTGACTAGCCTGGAGTATTCGGTGTGGCCTCAGCGGCGTGTGTCGTGAGTAATTGTCGATTTCTCCGCCGATGTATGGAGTGCCACATAGGAAGCGTTTTAAACGTTCTGTTTAAAACGATGAGTTGACATCGATTCGTGTGCTACGGCATCGTGGGCCCATGCCGACAGATGCTGAGCACCAGCTCGATCCCTTCACTCCTCCGCATCCGGAGCAGGCGCGTGTGCAGCGCGTGCACGCGTCCCTGTTCCGGATCGCCGAGCGGCACGCGGCCACCGATGAGCAGCGCGGCCGGCAGGCCCATGCGTCGGCCATCGGTCCGCATGAAGCCGTCAGGCTTGTGGCGTTCCTGCTCAGCGGAGCCGCACGGCTCGATGATGGCGAGCCGGAGGTCGATCATGCCGACATCACCGCGGCGTTGAGCCTTCTCCCGCTGGTGCGTGGGGAGTTGGACGCACTGGAGGCCGGCTTGCTACAGATGGCGCGGGGGCGTGGTATGACCTGGCAGGAGATCGCGTTCGGGCTCGGGCTCGGCACCGCGCAAGCCGCCAGGCAGCGTCACGAACGCCTCGCGGACCGTGTTGAAGGCCTGGAGTAGTACGAACCTCAGCGAGCATGGCATCGCCATCCATGCTTGCTGAGGTCCTGTCTGTCCGGCTCTGGGTTGTGGGGTGGTTGTGCGCGCCTCGGCTCTGGGTTGTGGGGTGGTTGTGCGCGCCTCGGCTCTGGGTTGTGGGGTGGTTGTGCGCCCCGGCTCTGGGCTGGCGGGTGGTTGTGCGCCCCGGCTCCGGGCTGGCGGGTGGTTGTGTGTGTCCGGTGCTGCGCTGTTGGGTGGTCGTGTCCGTTCGGTTCCGCGCTGTCGGGTGGTCGAGTACGAGCGGTCCGGAGACCGCTGCCGCCTGGACATAAACGGGGAACTACGTTCTTGTCG